>CAKZLZ010000027.1 GCA_937127435.1 uncultured Verrucomicrobiota bacterium
TCGGTCCTATGTTATTAGGAGGAACAACCCCATCCGAAAGAATAGTCATAAATGTTAATCCTCCATCCATACTGCGTTCAAGCGTATACGTCGTTTTTAAATTTTCTGCTCCCAATCTGATGTTGAAAAAAGTTGTCGGATCTTCATTTGTTTGAGTAAATGACAAGCGATATAAAATATCATCTCCTGGCGTATTGACATCATTGTCTATGTGGATGCGGACATCACCAATATTCATCCCCGCTTTGTGACCGGGTTGGTGGCGCCGCTGATTTACAAACCTGAAACCCAGTATGTGAAAGCATTCTATGACCGGCCTTTGGCCTTTTCCCAGGGCATCCGACCTTCCGGAGGCGGGCGGGTGACGGAGATTTTGACCCGTCCCTTGTTCTCCATGTTTTTTCCTGAATTGACGGCATTGATGCAGCCGCTTTCCGGAGAGTATGCTGTGCGTCGCCAGGTGCTTGAAGAGATTGCTTTTCCCATTGGGTACGGCGTGGAAATTTCGCACTTAATTGATGTGTATACCCGCTGGGGACTGGATGCATTTGCCCAGACTGATTTGGATAAACGGGTGCACCGCAATCAGGCCACCCGGGATCTGGGTAAAATGGCCTTTGGCATTTTGCAGGCCTTTATCAATCGTTGCGAACAATTGGATATGGTAAATGTGAAGTCGGATATGGCGCATATTCTGCGTCAGTTCCAAGTGAATGGTGAACAGATTGAACAGCAGGAATTCACCATCATTGAAGAGGAACGTCCTCCCATGAAAACCATAAAAAGTTACCAGGAAAAATTCCACTCGTGATCCGGATTCTTCATCATCACCTCCGCCGTGGAGGGGTTACCCAAGTGATGCTTTCGACGGCCCGTATCCTTCGGGATGCAGGCGAAGATGTGGAAATATGGAGTGGCGAAAGCGGATCGCTTCCGATGCCTGAAGGGGTGGATGAAAAAGTCCTTCCTGAACTGGTGTACCGTGAGTCATATTCAGAACCGGACTGTGATGCGTTGACCCGGAAAATGATTCGGGCGCATGCGGACGGGGATATTTGGCATATCCATAATCATTCTCTGGGGAAAAATCCGGTGGTGACCGAGACCGTCCGCCGACTGGCGGAGGCCGGTTTGCCGTTGATTTTACAGATTCACGATTTTGCCGAAGACGGCCGGCCTGTAAATTTAAAATGTTTGCGGGAAGAATTGCCGGATCAGACACGATGTTTGTATCCGACGGGCGCACATGTGGTGTATGCGGTTTTACAGGAGCGGGATCGTGAGGTGCTGATCTCCGCCGGAGTGCCGGAAGATCAGGTCGCGGTTCTGCCCAATCCCATCTCAATTGAAATGGCATTACGTCCGCCTCAACCGGTTCCCGAACGCGTGCTCTATTTGACCCGGGCCATTCGCCGAAAGAATGTAGGGGAGTTTTTGTATTGGGCCAAAATGTTTGCTGGAGATTTGGAGTTTGCGACCTCATTGGTTCCGGAAAACCCGAAAGAAAAAGTGATTTTTGACCGTTGGGTGGCATTTGCACAATCGGAGGGCATTCCGGTGCAGTGGGGGCTGGGCATGTCCGGTAAATCTTTTGAAGAGGTGGTGTCGGAATGTGATGTGTGCATTACCACCAGTGTGGGGGAAGGTTTTGGTATGAGCTATTTGGAGCCTTACGCCATGCAGCGTCCGGTGGTGGGGAGAGATCTGCCCGCAATTACGGCCGGGTTCAAAAAAGACGGCGTGCGGCTGGATCACCTGTATTCAACTTTACCGGTTTGTGCTGAGGATGTGGATGAAGAATTTTGGCCCCGGGCTTTGGATGCCGTGAATTGTTGGCGTCAGAATATGGGACTGTCTCAGAACAGTAGCGAAGAAAATTTGAAAGCCGCCTGGGTGGAGGATGGAAAAGTGGATTTCGGACGTTTGGATGAAACGGCGCAGCGCCAAATTTTGAGCAGGATCTCTCCTGGGGAAATGTCTGTAAGCTCGTTCTTACATTCCTCAGCGGCGGATGTGGAGGAAAACAGCGCCACGGTTTCCCGGGTTTACAATGAATCCGCATCCTTGAGCCGCCTTCAGGATCTTTACGGAAAAATTCAGGATGTTTCCGTCTGTGAATACGCGGATGCGGACCGGGTTCGTGATGCCTTTACAGACCTGAAAAACCTTTCCCTTTTGAGGATCTGACTATGGATGAATTATTTATAGATCGTATCCGCAGACTGAGTCGCCCCTTTGCAGCCCAGTCCTGTGAAATAGATGCGGTGCTGCCCAAATTATCGGGGATCAAAGCGGTCATTTTTGATATTTACGGAACCTGTTTTATGAGTGGTTCCGGTGACATCGGGGTGAGCACCGCCGATCCGAAGGTCGAAGCGTTGTCTGAATCCCTGAAAGAGCAGGGGGTCGAACTCCCGGACGATTTGGCGGAAGACGCCTTGGCCCGCTTTTATGAATTGATAAAACTGGATCATGAGCAAACCCGACGCCAGGGGATAGAATATCCGGAAATCCGTATTTTAGATATTTGGGAGCAATGGCGGCGGGAAGCACAAGTACAGGTAAATGTGTCCCAACTGGCGATTGATGTCGAATGCAGACTCAATCCGGTTTGGCCAATGCCGGGTTTGGAAGCCTGCCTGGATCAGCTAAGAGAATCGGGTCTGCAATTGGGGGTGGTGAGTAATGCCCAGATCTTTACGCCCTGTCTTTTTCCCGCGCTGACAGACCGGAGCCTGGTTGACTTTGGCTTTGAACCCAAAAATTGTGTGTGGTCTTGGATGGGCAAAGAGGCCAAACCTTCTGTGCATCTTTATGAAAAAGTTTTGGAAAGTTTTCCGGATCTGAAGGCTCAAGAATGTCTCTATGTGGGAAATGATATGCGGAACGATATTGCCCCGGCCTCGAAAACGGGGATGAAAACGGCATTGTTTGCGGGCGATCAACGGTCCTTGCGGCTACGGGAAGGGGATCCTTTGGTGGGGGATCTGAAACCGGATGGGGTGGTGACGGACTTAAGGCAGCTACAGAACTGCTTCTGAACAGGTTTTACACTTGCGGGAAAAGGGGGGGCGGGGTATTAAAAGCACATGCGCTTTCTGATTTCTCTTTCATTCACATTTTTTCTCTTCCTTACAGGATGCAACCGGTATCAGGGGTCGGATGAAACCGAAAAAAATCATCCCAAACTGGTGGAAGCCCGGGATCTGGTTCGGGTTCAGGATCCGGAAGGGGCGGAAGAGGTGCTGTTGAAGTTCTGGCATGATCATCCTGACTATGCGTTGACCCATGTGCAGTTGGGCCTTCTTTATCAATCGAATCAGGAACCCGTAAAAGCTCTTTTTCATTTCCAAAGATATATGGAAATGCGTCCGGACAGTAAACGGGTGGAAATGCTGGAGCAAGTGGTGGATGCGGCCCTCCGCCGCCTGGCGAACAGCTATGTGGCCTCCGCCGTACCGGGAGAACCCGGCCGTAATGTGGATTCAGTACAGATTTTGCAGCAAAAGCTCGCAGAGGCTCAACAAAAGCAGGCCGAAGCGGAAGTACACTTGCAGCAACTTCAACGGCAAACCGGATCTCCCGGGAACGCCCCTCCCGCAGAATGGGCCGAAGAGAAACTTCAGCTATTGGCGAGAATCCGTCTCTTGGAATCCGGACAGGCTCAGGAAGTGCCATCCCAGGTTGAAGTGGTTGAAGCGCAGGAAAGAACTTATACTGTGAAGCGGGGAGATACCTTGAGTCGTATTTCCCAAAAAATGTACGGGGAAGCCTCACAATGGCGGAGGATTTACAATGCCAACCGGGAGAAAATTCCCAATCAAAATGCATTAAAACTCGGAACGGAATTGGTGATTCCCAATGAATAATTCGCGACAAACCGATTTTATGGATGCGGATCTGCAGTCTCCGCGCGTTCCCCGACCTGATTTTCAGGCCGAAGATGATCAAACCCGTGAAAAACTGGGTCGGATGCACCGTCAACGCGAACATTTGGAAGAGGAAGTGGCGGATACTGCCCGTGAACTGCATTCTCTGCAACAACAGCAGGAGAATTTACTCAAGCGTAAACAGTCGCTGGAAAGTTTGCGTTTGCGCCAAGGGCAATATGTAGAAGAAAAACAGGATTTGGCCCGACGGATTCATCAGTGTTTGTTGTTGCTTGATAAAGAAGAGGTTCGGGTTTCCCAACTTCAGGAATTATATGGCAACAGCCGCACGCTTTTTTCCCGCTTGGAGTCTCAATTGCAGGGATTGGTCGAGGGAGGCTGGGGCGAAGAGGAATTTGATGCCGAATTGAGTCAATCTGCGGACGTAGTGAAAGGGGTTCGGATGGAATTTAAAAAGGCGCTGGCCCGCCTGGATCGTTTGGATTGGACCAGTGACAGTGAAGAGGCGGAACTGGAGCCTGTGGGGATTTCTGACCTTGGATTCGGCTATTGGTTGAAAGTCGGGGTGGCGATTGGGCTTCCCATTGCCCTTTTATGCGGTTTGTCGGTCATGGCAGTGCTTTGGATCTTGACGACCCTGGGTGCAAACCCTTAAAGTAAACAAGCATGCAAACTCAGCACCACTCCTCAACTCAAAACCGCGATCCCTTGGTTCGTGACGGGGCGGGACGGCGGATTGTGAAAAGCATGCCCAAAGATGTGCCTTTAAAGCGTGAACAGCGTTATGTGCAACCCGATGTTGCCCATGTCTCAGTGTTTACGGGACTGTTCGGCTGGGCTTTGGGGCAAAATAAGCGTGGAAAAAACGCCGGGTCAAAGGTGAAGCTCAATCATCAAAGTTTTGGACCCAACGGCATTCAGGCTCCAACTTCCGCTTCACGAAAACAGGCGAAATTTAATAATTACTTTGCTTTGGGGACTGAAAAAGATCTGCGTCCCAAGGAAAGCGGGTCCCATTTAAATATTCACCGGAACCGGCTGGTTTTTCTACTGATCCTGAGTGCGGTGATTATTTACAGTTTGATCTGGATCGTTCGCTGACCCATGTCTTCCGCGGAGTTGCCGGAATTGGACCCTGCACTTATTCAGAAAACCGGGATTACCCCACGGGCAAATGTGCCCCTGTCTCAACTGGGAAGCTTTCAGTTGGGTGGACCGGTCTCCTGTTTGTTGGAGTGTCATGAACCGGCTTCATTGGGAGAAATCCGGAGCGTTTTACACGATCAAAAACAGCCCTCTCTCCTGATCGGGGAAGGAAGCAATTTGCTGTTTTCGGATGAAGGTTGGCGGGGGGTTCTGGTGAGATTTACGGCGGGGGATCCCGTTCCCGAGGATGAAGGCCAGGGGAAATGGCGGTTCGCGGCTTCGGCAAATTTACAGGAAGTGGTGGATTGGGCTACGCTGAATGGTTGGGCGGGTTTGGAGGCGTTTAATGGTATCCCCGGAACCTTGGGAGGGGCGGTGGTCGGAAACGCAGGTGCCTGGGGAGTGCAGATGGAGCACGTGCTCTGTGAAGTCCATGGATTTGACACCCGGGGGGCGCTGAAAAAGTGCTCAGTAGCCGAATGTGGTTTTTCCTACCGGAATTCAAATCTCAAATCGGGTGAGTTCTGGGTGTCGGAGGTGATCCTCCAATTGGAAAGCGGGGAGAAAACCTTTCTGGAGAACGAACGGAAGCGAATTTTGGATTTACGCAAGGCCCGCCATCCGGATTGGGAAAAGGAACCCTGTATTGGCAGTTTTTTTAAAAATCTGGAGCCCAGTTCTGCCGCCGAACGCAGGCAGGCGGCCGGGTTTTTTCTGGAACAGGCCGGGGCGAAAAATTGTCAGGTGGGCGGGGCCGGGGTCTATGCCGGACATGCCAACATTCTGGTGAAAAAAGAAAAAAACTGTCTGGCTGCGGATGTTGCCAAATTAGCGAGAGAGCTACAGGTGGCCGTGAAAGAAATGCACGGCATCGATCTGGAACGGGAAGTTCGTTATCTCGGTTTTATTCCGGGGGAAAAAGCCGGTCCCGGGTTTTATTGAGCCGGTCCGGATTGTGGGTATGTCCGGTAAAACGGGTGAACGCCTCAGGGCGTTTCCTGAATCCGGATAACTGCGCGCGCCGGGACAGGCCCAACGCTTGCATGCTCTGATGATTTACTCAGGCTTCGACGTTGCCAGTTCCGCTGTTTGGGGTTAAGTTCACAGATATGACCGAACAGCAACAGCGGGATATCATCCGCAAAATTGTCGAAAAAGATCCACGTTACCGCGAGGAGGCTTATACCTTTGTGCGTGAAGGCCTGGATTACACGGTTCATGAGCTGAAGGACCTCAATAAAGAAGAGAGCCATCACGTGCGTGGATGGGAGTTGTCGAAGGGGATTCGGGATTATGCCATTCGCGAATTTGGTCCGGTGAGCTTGCGGGTGCTTCGGTACTGGGGGATCCAGAGTTCGGATGACCTGGGTGAAATTGTTTATAATATGATTGAGGCGGAGCTGTTGGGGAAAACGGACGAAGATGAAAAACAGGATTTTCACGGGGTGTTCGATTTTGACGAAGCTTTCCGCGATCCTTTTCTTCCGTCCAACTCTCATGATCAGAGTGTAGAGTAGAAGGGGGGATAAATGCCTTTGTCTGCGGAGTTAAAAGCCAAATTGGCGGCACTTCCGGCCAAGCCGGGGGTTTATCTGATGCGGGACCGCAACGGAAAGGTCATTTATGTGGGCAAAGCCAAATCCTTGAGAAACCGGGTCCGCAATTATTTTCAGTCCGCCACTTTAAAACGTTCCGATCCTAAAATCCGTGGCTTGATTCACAGCATTACCGATTTGGACACTATTGTGGTTCACAATGAGGCGGAAGCTATTCTGACGGAAGGAAAGCTGATCAAGGAATACAAACCTTTTTACAACACCCTGTTTAAAGATGACAAACGTTTTATTCTCTTGCGGATTCATTTGCAGGATCCGTTTCCCAGTTTCCGGGTGGCACGCATTCGGAAACCGGACGGGGCAACCTATTTGGGTCCTTATGTCTCCTCCACCTCCGCGCGGGTGGCCAAAGAATTTGTGGAAACCCATTACGGATTGCGGCGTTGTCGCCCGACAGTTCCCGGGGAGGATCATCATCGTCACTGCATGGCGGATATTCTGAGTTTTTGTTCCGCGCCCTGCATCGGTAAAATCAGTCCCGAGGACTATCATCAGCGGGCGGAGGAGGCGGTGGCCTTTTTAAAAGGAGAGCGCCGGGAAGTGTTGAAGGAATTGGAAAAGAAAATGACCGATGCGGCGCAGGCAATGAAATTTGAGAAGGCCGCACAATATCGGGACACCTTGATGGGATTGCGGAAAACCATTGAGCAACGGGCAAAGGGGACGCATGATCAGGACCGCATGGATGATGAAGCCCGCGAAGGGTTGTCCCAGTTGAAACGGGAGTTGCGGTTGCCCTGCATTCCACGGGTGATTGAAACCTTTGATATTTCCAATACCGGAGGGGCGGAATCGGTGGCGAGTATGGTTTGTTCTGTGGAAGGGCGTCCTCAACGA
>CAKZLZ010000028.1 GCA_937127435.1 uncultured Verrucomicrobiota bacterium
GGCCGTAACTATAACGGTCCTAAGGTAGCGAAATTCCTTGTCGGGTAAGTTCCGACCTGCACGAATCGTGTAACGATGCCAGCACTGTCTCAACGTGGATCTCGGCGAAGTTGTAATTCCGGTGAAAATGCCGGATACCCGCGGAAGGACGGAAAGACCCCATGAACCTTTACTGTAATCTGATATTGGTATTTGGTATCTCATGTGTAGGATAGGTGGGAGGCTTTGAAACTGCTACGCTAGTACCAGTGGAGCCATTGGTGAAATACCACCCTTGGGTTATTGAATATCTAACCAGGTTCCCGTGAAACCGGGCCTGGAACAGTGTCAGAGGGTCAGTTTGACTGGGGCGGTTTCCTCCCAAATTGTAACGGAGGAGTTCGAAGGTACACTCAACACGGTTGGCAATCGTGTGTAGAGCATAAGGGTATAAGTGTGCCTTACTGTAAGACCGACGGGTCGAGCAGTCGCGAAAGCGGGACCTAGTGATCCAGCGATGGAACGTGGAATCGTCGTTGCTCAACGGATAAAAGGTACTCTGGGGATAACAGGCTGATAGCGCCCAAGCGTCCATAGCGACGGCGCTGTTTGGCACCTCGATGTCGGCTCATCACATCCTGGGGCTGAAGAAGGTCCCAAGGGTTCGGCTGTTCGCCGATTAAAGTGGTACGCGAGCTGGGTTCAGAACGTCGTAAGACAGTTCGGTCCTTATCCTCCGCGGGCGCAGGACATTTGACGGGATCATTCCCTAGTACGAGAGGACCGGGAATGACCAACCTCTGGTGTTCCAATTGTTCCGTCAGGAGCATTGTTGGGTAGCTATGTTGGGAACGGATAAGCGCTGAAAGCATCTAAGCGCCAAGCCCACCCGAAGACTAGATGTCCCACCCACTTAGTGGGTCTGAAGACTGGTTGAAGACTACAACCTCGATAGGCCGGCAGTGTAAGTACAGTAATGTATTCAGCTTACCGGTACTAATCAGTCGTGAGGCTTAACCACCTTTTTTTAGATCGCTTGAATCTTCAAGCTATCTAAAAAATATTAAATGACTTTTATCGGTCAATATATCTCAGCAAAATTGCTGAATAACGCGGAATTTGACCTTTCTAATCCTTCTTTTAATTATACCTTTCGGTTTCGACCGGAATTTATATTGATTTTTTGTCCGGTGTCCATAGCGGAGTTGTCACACACGTTCCCTTCCCGAACACGATTGTTAAGGACTCCAGCGGCGATGGTACTGCCTTGCGGGAGAGTAGCACGATGCCGGACTTATTTTTATCAATTTTAAAGCGTTTGTAGATTTGCATCTTCTACAAACGCTTTTTTTTTTGTTCTTACGAAGAACCACGATACCCCGCTTTAAACTCCAGTCGCTTTACCCTGGGAACGCGGACGTTCCCGTCCGCATCTTTGCAGGCGTCCCGCCTGCAACACGGACACTCACAGACACACACGGACCGACACAGGCATACACAAGTCCACGTCCATTCCCCCATCTACCTTGTCCACAATGTCCACCCCGTCCACAATATCCATAGCGTCCTTCCCCGTCCACTTAATCCTCCCCCCCGCAGGATTTATTTTTACAAAATTATTTATCGAGTATTGACAAAACAGTATACGCACACTATTATAAGACCAGATATAACCAGATAAAGCAAAGTCTTATAATATGTCAACAGAACAAGCATTACATCGAAACCTGGAAACCGGCAGCACCAAAGGGCGTCCCGCCGTACTTTATAAAAAAGTTTATGACCAGCTATGCGAATGGATATTGTCCGGCCGCTGCGGGCCGGGAGATCTGCTGCCAAGCGAGCGCGAACTATGTCATATTCTTAATGTAAGCAGAATCACGGTCAGACGGGCAATCAGTGAATTGGAAAGCAACGGCTGGATCCAGAATATTTCCCGCAAAGGCAATGTGATTTGTGAACATGCCGGAACAGTTATTCCTCCGGTATCTATGCTGGTGTTCCAAAAAACTTATGATGATTGCATGAGGTATGGTCAAGTATCCTTTCTCGACCGTTTGAGCGGTGCAATCACTGAATGCCGAAAACAAAACATTCCGTTTAACATCGCCACAATCCAATCTAGTATTGACCTGGATGAATTGCAGAGCAAACGTCAGTCTCTTCTAATTTTCGAATGGAAACTTTTCGAACAGTTGAAAAAATTTCTGATTAGATATCCGGATTACCCCGCCGTCACCTGTCTGCTTTCTTTGGCTGACAACTGGCTTTCCAGTCCCCCTCCGGTCTCAAGTGTAATAAATGACGATGCACCAGGAGTGCGGGAAGCAACGGAATGGCTGATTGCCAACGGAAAACGCAATATTATTTATCTGGGAAAAGATAATTATAACTTTAATCTAAAATCCCGACAAAACGCCTATATGTCGGTAATGGCTAAGCATAACCTGAAACCAAACCTGATAATTGCCAACGCTGAGATCAATGTGCCCGTATACAAAGGACAAGCGATCAAACAAGTTTCTTATGCTCGCTCCACAATGCGAAAGTTTCTAACTCAAGGGGGGAAAGCTGATGCGGTCATTGGCTCAAATGACGCCTATGCATACGGAGCTTATGACGCATTAAGGGAATTCGGCATAAAAGTCCATGACGAATGTACGGTAGTGGGTTTTGACGACAGTACTTTAGCCGGTTTAACCGATCCACC
>CAKZLZ010000029.1 GCA_937127435.1 uncultured Verrucomicrobiota bacterium
AATGCCGTTCAAACGCTATCGATGTGGCCCAGTGTCCGGCATGGGGAAAAACGGTGGATCTTTCCGTATCAGCAGGAGGCGGATGTTACTTTCAACAGCAGTTTGGATTACGAACTCGCGGTGTTAAAACCCTATGCGGAACCCATGCTGCATTCTGTGAAACCCACAGATGCGGTGTACGGGGAAGCCCGCCGTTTACAGGATTTTCTGGGAATGATTGTGGGCACGCCACCGGATCAGGTTCCGCCCCAGTCCCTGTTGCGTGAATTTATTGGCGGAAGTATTTATGAGGAAGACCACTAATGTCAGAAAGTGTTCGACTGGATAAATGGCTTTGGGCGGCGCGGTTTTATAAAACCCGGCCGTTGGCACAGAAAGCAATCGAAGGCGGAAAAGTCAAAGTGGATTCTGCCCGGGGGAAAGCGGGTAAGCAGTTGCAGATCGGACAGAAACTCGAAGTCAGGGTCGGGCTGGAATTGTATCACATTACAGTGATGGGGCTTTCTGAGAAACGGGGCCCGGCGACTGTTGCCCGAAAGCTTTACGAGGAGAGTGAAGAAAGTAAGCTTGCGCGTGAGCGTGCTTCGGAGGAGCGGAAAGCCGCGGCTGCCGCGGAACCCCGGTTTGATAAGGGGAAACCTGATAAGCAACAGAGACGACTGATTCAGAAGTTGAAGCAAAAGAATCGGTAATTTCAAATGAGGATATTCCGTTCGCCCCGCAAGCGGGACTCCGGTAAGAGAGTGGGGGGGGCTGTTGTCTCCAGACTCAGATATTCCGTTCGCCCCGCAAGCGGGACTCCGGTCGGAGAAAGGGGGAGGAACCTGTTATCTCCAGATTCAGATATTCCGTTCGCCCCGCAAGCGGGACTCCGACGGAGAAAGATGCAGTAATTTAAGCGGAACGCAGGTTTTTAACCTGAAGGGCGGGAGGCGCTCCTGTCTAAAGAAGGTCAGGCAAAAATGCCTGAAACCCTTCAGGCTGAAAGCCTGAGTTACTTTTTCCCGTGTTCGGCAATCACGTTGATGGCGATGCCGCCACGGGGAAGGAAATTCCCGGTAACCCGTGCCCATTTCGGACTGCATACTTTCACCAGATCATCGAGAATGAGATTGGTCACTTCCTCGTGGAAGGCGCCGTGGTTGCGGTAGCTGAAAAGATAGATTTTCAGGGATTTGCTTTCGATGCATTTTTTGTCGGCAATGTAATCGATGGTGATCTTTCCGAAATCGGGCTGTCCGGTGATGGGACAAAGCGAGGTGAATTCCGGGCAATCGAAGGTGATGATGTACTCCCGGTCCGGATGGGAATTATCAAAAGTTTCAAGTTGGGCTTCTTCCGGAGAATGGGGGACCGGAGTTTTGCTTGCGGATAAAAGGCTGAGATCGTCCATAAAAGTTATTCAGGTTTAGGGATTTTTGATAAAATTTTCCGGGCGGCATTCTTTTTGTTGATGGCCCCCCAGGATTCGAAACCCATGGTTTCAGAGGAAAGAAAAGAAAAGGTCCCGGTGGCGGAACCCATGGAGTCGGGATAGTTGAGAACGATGCCATCCAGGCCTTTGGCCTTGAGTTTTTCAGTGGCCAGAGTTTCTCCGTTTTCTGTTTGCAGTGCAAAACCGATGGTGAAGGTCCCCGGATTTTTTTCCCGGTTCAAGGTGGCGGAAATATCCGGATTGGGAACCAGCTTCAGATCAAAGGCCTCTTCATGTTTGGGCATTTTCTGATCCAAAGACTTTTCCGGACGATAATCAGAAACTGCCGCCACATAAATTGCGGCTTGAATCGTGGGCATTATTACCCGGGCGGTCTCCAGCATTTCTAATGCCCCCTTTACGGGATGGATCTGGATGGAGGCATTGCGTGGAAGGTGGTCGTCGGGAACAGGTCCGGTGACAAATTCAACTTTCGCGCCCAAGCGGGCCGCTTCTTCAGCCAATGCCTGACCCATAAGCCCACTGCTTGGATTCCCGATAAACCGGACCGGATCCAAATGTTCGCGGGTGGGACCGGACAGGATCATCAGGTTTTTTCCTTGCAGGGGGAGGGTGGCTCCAAGCTCATCCTCAATGACTTGCAGAATCCTTTCCGTTGAACTCAGCCGTCCTTCTCCTGTCATCCCGCAAGCAAGGTGACCGGATTCAGGACCCACTTTTCTCCAGCCGTCCTGTTCAAGTTTTTCGGCGTTGGTCTGCACTTTACGGTTGAGCCACATTTCCACGTTCATCGACGGGCAAAATATTTTTCTGCATTTTTCCGGAAGAGAAAGGCAACAGGTACTGAGTAAATCCGATCCGAAACCACCGGCAATTTTTGCCAGGGTATTGGCCGTGGCAGGAAGTAAAATAAACAAATCGGTTTCAGTGGCGGGGTAAAGATGGGGATACCCCTCTTCAAGGCTATTGGCGTGCTCCGGCCACATGTTGTGCAGAACCGGTTGCCCACTCACAGCTGCAAAAGTGCGGGGATGCACAAAGCGGGTGGCCGCTTCGGTCATAACCACTTGAACCTTGTGTTTCTGTTTGCGCAGGGAGGATACCACATCAAGGGCTTTGTAGACTGCGATGCCGCCGGATACACCAACGAGAATATTTTTGGAACTCATAGTGGTTTTCTTATGACGCACTCAGGCAAAATGTCAAAACAGAGTTTCTCCGCATCCGTAGGTCGTGAGATGCTTCGGATAGTCTGTATGGGTCTGTAAACCGGCCTGTTGGAGCAATATTTCTACTCTGTCGGCCGTTCGGCTTCCGTCTACGATGTGATAGCTGGCGACGCAGGTATAGGGCTTGAAAGTGCGGAGGGTCTGTTGGGCTCCCTGCAACGCCTCCAGTTCCGCTCCTTCGATATCCATTTTGAGCACATCCACTTTTTCGAGTTGGAGTTCTGCGACCAGATGATCCAGCGTCACTGCTTCAATTGTACAATCAGGTTCGGACGCGGTAATTTGGGATGCCAATCCCTGTTGGTTCATGTGAAGGGTTGCGGATTCATTCCATAGTCCTTTGGGGACCACTTGTACATTGCTTACCCCTGCCAGGTGAAGGTTTCGTTTGAGAATATTCCGGTTTTTTTTACCGGGTTCCAGTGCGATGACGCGGCCTTCGGGCCCCACTTTTTTTGCGGCAAACAAGGTGTAATCCCCGGGGTAAGCCCCCGCATCAATGACCACATCCCCCTGTTTAAGATTCCGGAATTTTTCATAGCCTTTGATGGGCGAAAAATCCTGAATGAAACCGGGGACCCAAGGACTGACCGCCAACCAGTGGCGCAGATTATTTTTCCAGCTGAATTCAGGTATGCCAATAAAGGCGGAGATAAATGGGTTTTCGTGAATCATGAATTCACACCCTTATGGTCACAAAATGATTTTTGTCCACTTATAAACTAATAATGCCGCCCTCTTTCAGGGACATGACTTTCTCCGCCCTTTCTTCCGGTTCGAAACGGCTGGGATAGGATTTGTATCCCAGTAAATTTCCTTTGCTGTCTTTGGCCGCTACGACATACCCATAAAATTCATAGGTCATTTTGTCCCGTCTCAGGTTTAAAGGGGTTTCCCTCACGATATCGGTTTCAAGTTCAACCAACTGACCTAATTTCAGCTCTTTGACGTTAATGCGTTCAATGCGGTTGATAATGAAGTCTTTGCCGGAATCTTCAATACGGCCTATATACCAAATTTGCACGGAGAGGTTCTCATATACTGTGCGCATTTCTTTGCTGCGCAGCTGGATTTTCAACATGACGGGGTAAAACTGAGTCATGTTCTTATTTGTGTTTTTTCTGAATACATCCAGGTCGATGCGTGGAGTGTTATTCAAGGGCAAAGCGGTTGGAAGCGGAATTGGCGTGGCGGCGGCTCTGCGGGTTTGAGCCGTTCTGCGGTCGTCCTGAAGTTGCTCGGCTTGACTTTGCATCCGGGTATAGACCGGGTCATTTTGAATTTGTTCCAAATCTGATTTTAAGGTTTGGGTGAAAGTGGGGTTGGATGCATTTTCCTGAATCATTTTTTCCAGGATGGAAACCATACGGGTCATGACCATATATTTTTGTTCTTGGGTGGCCTCGTTAAGTTCAGGCACACTCTGCATCATTTTTTCATGGAACTCTTTCAGTTGGGCATTTTGAACCCGATCCCAGTTCATTCGCTCCATTTCATTATTTTCCAGAAACTCCGCATAGTTCTTTGCTTCCAAGTGGTAGCTGATATTTCCTTCGTCCCGGTAGTTTTGACTGATGGCCTTGGCTTGTGCCACTTGATCTACTTTGAGTTGAACGAGCTGCTGTTCAAAGCCTTTGTCCACTTGGGCAAGGGCTTTGTTATATTCTTTTTGCAAATAGGTGTATTTGTCACTTTGGCTGTCAGCCAGTAAGGAGGTGTAGCTCTGTAGAAATAATGTGATTATGAAGATATATAAAAATCGCATGACGATCATCCCGTTATTCGTTTTCGTAATGTGAAAGATGATACTGCCAAATTGTTGGGGCAAGTTCAACAATTAATCGATAGATCAAACAATTAATTACTGGTTATAGCAATAGTTTTAATTTAGGGCCGGGATCTTTGTGGAGGGGAGATTAATTTCTGGAATTGCTCCCAATGATGTATATCCACAAAGCGGGGATCGACGGCGATTTGGGCCCGGCTTCGTTCTGGATCCAGTTGAATTGCACGAACCAAATGATGTGCCATGCCCACATAATCGTTTTCGGACAAAGCCATGACGGCCAGATCAATGTAGGGGCGGGCATCTTCGGGATCCTTTTCAGCCCATCTCAGCACCGCTTTTTTGTAATAGTCAAAATTCTCTTCCTTCTGCATGTATGCCGCCAAATGAATGTAAAAATCCACATGCAAATTTTCTTTGTTTAACAGGACATTCGCCATTTCGATCTCCTGTTTGTGCATTTCCAACTGACCATAAATCTGCATCAGGTTCAGCGCGAGGTTTCCGGAGGGCTTGAGGTAATAATCCTCTTCATACTCTTTGCGCAGTTGATCCAGCTCTCGGAGCTTTTGGAGAGAGACGCTGAAGTCATGCCGTTGGTGGTTGGTGGGGTCATGGAGGGCAAATGCATTGAGAATCTTTTCCGCCCGGTCAAACTTCAGCATGCGGATATACATGTCTCCGGCGCGTAATGCCGCTTCGGGATTTGCCGGGTAGAGGCGCAGGGACTGTTCCATTGCATAGTCGGCTTCCAGCCAGTGTCCCCGTTCGTAATAATTCCACGCCTGTGCCATCCTGAGTTTTGAAAAACTTTTTCTGACCGGAAGATCCCGTTGGTAGCGGTTCCGTTTGGTCTCGTCACTTCCCAGCAAATGCTCTTCGTACCATTTCCAGAATTCAAAATCGTTTTTCAGGTCTTCCCGGCTGAGCTCGGTGGGTTCGTGTTCGATTTTGAATATAAGTCCATGCGGCCGCTGATAGGGGATCATCCATTTCATTTGCAGCG
>CAKZLZ010000030.1 GCA_937127435.1 uncultured Verrucomicrobiota bacterium
CTAAGCCTTTTCTTCTGGCTTTAAACTTTTTAACAATTTCCAATCGCAAATCTTCTGTTTCCGCGGAAGCATCCACTTCCAACAACTGGTTTCTTTTTTCAAACCAGTCACGCAAAGGATTCGTCATTTCTTCATGACGTTTTATCCGTTGCTTCATCCGTACGGGATCATCGTCTTCCCTTTGAATCAAAAGTCCGCCGCAGGCATCGCATTCAGAGCCCACCGGGTGTCCGGCAACCGTGGGATAGGTCCGGCGGCAATCCGGGCAAACCAATCGGGCTTCCATCCGCTTCACCGCAACTTCCAGCGGTAAATTCAAAAATACACAGCCGATTAAACGGTGTCCTTTGGACGCCAGCCAGGGGGCAAAGGAAACGGCTTGGGGAACGGTTCGGGGAAATCCGTCTAACACCACCCGGCTCTCCGCATCCATGGGTTCCAAAATCGTATGGAAAAGTGAGAGCGCCAGTTCGTCAGGGATATAATCTCCCCGGTCCATAAATGGAGCGGAGGCTTTGCCGATTTCCGATGAGGGATCCGCCATTTGTTTGCGGATTTCCTCTCCGGTGGAAATGGGAATAAACCGGTTTTCTTCCTGCAGACGGCGGCTCAGAGTTCCTTTACCGGAACCCGGGGGACCCAGAATAACCAGGAACTCCACCGTGACCTCCGCTTACTTGCGTCCGCGGAGTTTACCTTTATTCAGGAAACCGTCATAGTGGCGGTTGAGCAGATGCGATTCGATCTGACGCATGGTGTCCAACATCACGCCCACAATAATCAGCAGACTGGTACCACCAAAGAAACTGGTGATAATAAAGTTGATGTTAAAATGCTGCCCCATCAGGGTCGGAATCACCGCAATCAAAGTCAGTGAAAGTGCACCGGCCAAAGTGATGCGGGTCATCACATTATCCAAAAAGTTTGCGGTCGGGGTGCCGGGACGGATGCCGGGAATATATCCCCCGTTCCGTTTCAGGTCATCCGCAATTTGTACGGGATTGAACTGTGTGGCCACCCAGAAGTAAGAAAAGAAAAGGATCATCAAACTGTACATCCACATAAAGGGTGTGGATCCGAACTGGAACCAACCTGCGGCCATACGTACATTGTCCAAATCCCAACGGTTGCCGATGTAATTCAGAACGGGCGGCGGGAACATTAAAATGGCCTGGGCGAAAATAATGGGCATCACACCGGCATAATTCACTTTTAAAGGCATGTAGGTGCTTTGTCCGCCGTAAGTTTTACGTCCCACCACCCGGCGTGCATACTGCACCGGGATTCGACGGGTCGCCTGGGTAATCGCCACCGTTGCGGCCACCACCAGGAAGAAAAGAACCAATAAGGTCACCAAATGGAACAAACTGTGGGTCGGCACCACGTTTCCACCGGGGAAAAACATTTGTTTTGCCGCACCAATCGCCATGGGCAAACTGCCCAGAATGTTTACGGTAATAATCAGACTGACCCCGTTGCCAATGCCGCGTTCAGTGATCTGTTCACCCAACCACATCATCAACATGGTCGAAGCGGTCAATGCAACGGTCGCAAGCAGACGGAATGCCCAGGGGTCAATCGTCACGACCGGCATGGACAGGTTAAAAGACTGTTGGGCGTTCAATGCCAAAGAGGCAATACTGAAACCTTGAACCGCACAAAGGATCAGGGTCAGGTAGCGGGTGTACTGATTAATCTTCGCCCGGCCGGACTCCCCTTCCCGTGAAAGACGTTCCAGACTCGGGACCACCGCGGTCATCAACTGAATAATAATCGAAGCGGAAATATAAGGCATGATGCCCAGAGCACCAATGGCAAAACGGGCCAATGCGCCCCCACTGAACAGGTTGGCCATATTCACGGCACCACTTGCGGACTTGCTGATGGAATCCATCAGTTCACGCAGAGCCGCCGCACTTACACCCGGTGCAGGCACCGCGGTAAGGATCCGACAAAGAAAAATCAGTGCGAAGGTAAAGAAAATGCGCTGGCGCAGTTCCGGAATTTTCAGACTGTTGGCAAAGGCGGATAACATAGGCTTTTAGAGGTCAGAGTTAATAAATCAGATAGAAGAGATCAGAAAACAGAGGTCAGAGGGCGGGAACGTGAGCTTGGATAGCATTTCCATCCGAAGCTCTGTCCTCTCATCTCTGACCTCTTGTACTTAGGCCTCAGCTTTTTCGGCACCTAATTCAATGCAAGTGCCGCCAGCCGCTTCAATTTTGCTGCGGGCAGAACCGGAAAATTTATCCGCGGTTACATTCAGTTTTTTGGTCAATTCACCGTCGCCCAGAATTTTCACCCCGGCGAAGTGGCTGCCGTTGGCCAATCCTGCATCCAGGATCGCTTCAACAGATACATCAGAACCGTCTTCGAAACAAGTTTCGAGAAAAGTCAGATTGACCGGTGCGTAGGTTTTCTTGTTCGGGTTTTTGAAACCACGTTTCGGAACGGTACGGAAGAAAGGCATCTGGCCCCCTTCGAAACCTTCCTTGTGCTTATGACCGGAACGGGCCATTTGACCTTTGTGACCTTTACCGGAGGTTTTACCCAAGCCGGAACCATGTCCGCGACCGAGGCGTTTCTTGCGGTGCCGGGCACCTTTAACATTTTGTAGAGAATGAAGATTCATAGGTAGACTCCTGTGAGGAGAGTTTAAATTTACTCGGCGCGGCGCAGGGCCATGATTTGCTCACGGCTACGCAGTTGTTCGAGAGCGTCGAAAGTTGCTTTGGTTACGTTAACGTTGTTTCCGCATCCCAGGGATTTGGCCAATACGTCACGCACACCGGAAAGTTCCAGTACAGCGCGGACGGCGCCGCCGGCGATAACACCGGTACCGGGGGAAGCCGGTTTCAGCATGACTTTACCACCGCAGAAGGATCCAATCACCTGATGGGGAATGGTGTCTTCTTTCATTTGTACCAGTTTCATCTGCTTACGGGCGCCTTCGCTACCCTTGCGGATGGCGTCGGCCACTTCGTTTGCTTTGCCGACAGCATAGCCAACCCGGCCCTTGCGGTCTCCGGCGATGACCAGTGCTGAAAAACTGAATGTGCGACCACCCTTTCTGACTTTGGAGGAACGGTTGATATCCATCACCCGTTCTTCAATGTCTGAGAATTCGTCTTTTTTGTTTTGATTAGGATTTGCCATAAGTTCGTTGCCTTTAGCGAAAGGTTAAAATTTGAGTCCGCCCTCACGTGCGGCAGTAGCCAATGCGGCAACCCGTCCGGCGTAGCGGAAGCCACCCCGGTCGAAGACAACCGTTTCAATTCCGGCAGCTTTCGCAACTTCGGCAGCTTTGCTGCCGATAGCGGTTGCGGTCGCGACATCGTTGCTGCGGCCTTTGAATTCGGCTTGCTGTGTAGACACAGCCGCCAAGGTCACTTGTGCTT
>CAKZLZ010000031.1 GCA_937127435.1 uncultured Verrucomicrobiota bacterium
GTTGGGTATCCAGCAAGCCACCCCACTGATGCAAAAATAAATGCACCCGCATATGGCAACAAACGCCAACTAACTGTATTTTCAGTTTTATTCATATCAGCCAACATTATGTTGAACGACAGTAAATTTACTGGTAAATTTAGCCGTTCGTATATGATTTTGTAAAATATTGCAGTGCATGCATTTGGAATGCATAGAGAGATTCAATACCCTCTTCCTTAAATTTACCAGTAAATTTAGGGGTGAATTTATGGAGGGTTGGTTTTTGCTGATTCGGCCTGTCAATTTGTAGATGAACTGCAGAAAAAAATTTCATCACACGAGGAAATATTGGCATTTCCCGGGTGGGAATTTCGGGGTCCAGCTGATGCCGAAAACCGGAGCGCGGACACTCCTGTCCTAGCGAAAAATGCGTAAAAGTTCCGCTTGGACAGGAGTGTCCGCGCTCCGCGGCTTAAAATTTCAACCCATATTTCAGTGGGCGTTTATCGGTATTCCCTGACCGTGGCCCACGCCACGTCCATCCACTCTATTTATCTTTCATCCCGACCTTCGTGATTCCGGAAGGGGCAATGGTATATGACATGTGGGGCTTCATGGTATAACCATGGGTGCAGCCCTGTTTCACTTCGATCGATTTATTTTCATGGGGGGTTTCATTATAGACAATCCACACGCCGGAGGGTGGGCAGGTGTAGTCTCCATAATTTGCAATCATGTGAATTTTAGCCTGGGTGCGGCGTACATGAAATACCGGATCGTAATAGGCCAAAGCCTCAGTATATTCAGGTTGCCACCCGTTGATACGGCCTACTTTATCACCTTCCAAATCGCAACACCAGGGGGACCAGTTGTTGGTTGAGCTCACTGCCGGTTCCAAGGCCGCGCCCCACAGACCCTGCAATCCGCCCTGACTTCCGCCATTGCTTTCCAGGTTTTTTCCATCCCATTCAGGTAAACTTTTCACATATTCAAATGCCCGCATGACCCGCAGGGACATGTCGTGAAAATACGCGGTTTCAGGATCCGAGTTTTCTTCTTTATCAAAGGCATACTTTTTAAGATCTTGCTTCAATTGATCATAATAAGCCTCCTCCCGCCCCAGCTCCATCCCGTGCGCATTCACATTAAACACAATGGCATCTGTAGGCTTCCATCCGGTGGGAAGATGTTTGCGGACGCCATATCCCTGAAAGTAGACCGCCGCCTTTAAGGACCCGGGTTCGGCATTCACCGGCACCGAAATATATCCGGTAACAGGTCTGTCACCTGCACAGGCAATGCTCACCGCATACACTTTTACCTGATCCGTCGAAACATCCAGTTCCTTTCGTTCCACTTCCATGGGAACCGCCGCCAATTTTTCTTTCATTCCCGCCCAGAATTCATCGAAATCTGCGGGTTCGGACCCGGCAGTCAGTTTATCCGGATCGACACAGGCGCCCCCGTCAAAGAAGATCTTTCCCTGTTTGTTGGGTCCCCAGCCTCCCACAAAGCCTTCCAGTCTACTTCCGTCTTCATCATAAGCGCGCACTTGCAAACGCACAAAGCCGGGCACATCCATTTGGGTGGTGACCTGGATGCCCTCCACGCCCGCAACCGCTTCGCCTTCTTCGGTTTTTCCATCATCTCCGGTACGGGTCCATGTCAATTTCTTTCCGGCAATAGGCTGACCTTCATCCAACACCTTGAAGGTGAAAACCATCTCTTCCCCCGGTTTGTAAATGGCCACATCTTTGTCTGTCGTTCCCGACAGGGCAAACTCCGCTGCCAACAAAACACCTGAATAAATTGAAAAAATACATCCTAAAATAAAGGAACGGGAAAACATAGATCTCTCCTGGGAATAATTCGATTGTGATAGAAGTCTACCCTTTGGCAGGTACGGAAAATTTGTAAAGATCTATGATCCTTTTATCCCTTCATCGCGTACCCCGGCAATTAGAGAGGAGAAGCAAGCGTTGGACTTGTCCCGGCACGCGCAGATATCTGAATGCAGGAAACGTCTCCCCACCCTTTATTTCTCAGCCATAAACTTCCGCCAGGAACCATACGCAGTGATATCCTCCGCCTCTCCCGCCGCCCCTTCCTCACAAATAAAGCCCAGCGTGCTTTCCCCGTTTTCAAGCTGCACCGTTCCCATGCCCAATGGAGAAGGAATCAGCTGCACAAAGGACCCAAACTTCTCCTCCGGCATTTCCCAAATTTCCAGTTCCACGGATCCCCCTCCTTCCTCCAGGTAAATCATTCCCGGTTTGGGGGGCGTGGTTTTCATGGCAATAAAGCGGTAGCTCGCAGCAGAACGAATGGTTTTTACAAACTTCCCGCCCCGATCCGTAATTTGGGAATTCAAAGGAAAGCCCTGTAAATGCGCGCCACAAACTGCAAACTGTATCCATCCTTCCCGGGAGATTTCGGCTTTCTGCCCGGTCAACCATTCCTCCGCCAGATCCATCAATTTGAGATCATGAAAGGCGGGGGCGGACAAGGTCATACCAAATGGCATACCGGCAGGCGTCCGCCCGGCCGGTACCGCGATGGCACACAAATCCAGCAGGTTCATATAATTGGTGTAGGTGCCCAAATTCGAATTGGTTCCCACCGGATCGCCCGCCACTTCGTCGATACGGTAATGGGTACCGGCCGTCGGGGTCACCAAAGTATCCACCCCGTCCCACAGCCCTTCCGTCATCCGCTGATATTCCTTCAATCGATATTGCGCCTTAAACGCCTCTACCGCCGTTCCCTTGAATCCTCCCTCAATAATTTCCCGGGTCACCGGATAGAGCAATTCGGGACGGGTGGAAATCAGCTCTTCAATGGCTGCGGTTCGTTCCGCCACCCATGGCCCTTCGTAAAGCAGTTTGGCGGTTTCCAAAAAGGGGGTGAAATCAATAATCCGCTTCTCCCAACCCAGCGCTTCAAAACCCGCCACCGCTTTAGTGAAACAGTCCGCATAATCCCTGTTCCCGAAGAATTCCAAATCCTGCTCCCAGGGAACCGCAAATACCACCCGCTCGCCCCGGGAAGCCTGTTTTTCCGGACGGCGGCTCCACGGATCCTGTTCATCAAACCCCGCCACCACTTGGAAGACCGTCCGCGCATCCGCCACCGTGTGGGCAAAAATCGAAATGCAATCCAGGCTGCGGCAAGCCGGGACCAATCCATGGTTGCTCAGCAAGCCGCGGGTGGGTTTCACCCCCACCAGTTCATTAAAGGCCGCCGGCACCCTTCCCGACCCCGCGGTATCCGTTCCTAAAGAAAAGGCCACTTGCCCACTGGCCACCGACACCGCGGATCCGGAACTCGAACCGCCCGGAATGTATGCGGGATCAAACGCATTACCTGGAACCCCATACGGACTGCGGGTCCCCACCAGACCGGTGGCAAACTGATCCAAATTGGTTTTCCCCATCGGTACCGCCCCCGCCTTCACCAAACGCTCCACCACCGTCGCATGTTGCGCCGGAAAATATTTATAGTCGGGACAGCCCGCAGTGGTGGGAAGCCCCGCCACATCGATATTATCCTTTACCGCAAAAGGAATGCCGTACAGTGGTTGACCGGAAAGGTCCTCCAACCTGTCCACATAGGGTTGCTGCGCCTCGGGACTGATTTTTTGAATCCAAACCGCCGGGTCTCCGGCATCCGCGAGTTGCCGTGCCGCTTCCAACACCTCGGAAACCGTCAGCAGTTTTTCTTCATAGCCCTGGTGAAGGGACGCAATGCTTTGTTTCATGATTAGACCTTTCATAGGGTTCGAACAATCATCAGGGTTTGCCCCGCCGACACCGGAGCACCGACTTTCACGTGAACACTTTCCACGCAGCCCTCCTCTTCTGAAAACACTTCGATTTCCATCTTCATGCTTTCCACAATCAGAGTGGCCTTATCGGGAGTTACTCGATCTCCGACCCCGGCATGGAGCTTCCAGACACTTCCGGAAACCGGTGAAAGCACCGCCTCGCATCCCGCGGGCACTTCCACTTCCTCACTTTCCATCTCTTCCAATTCCGGTTCCACGTACACCGCCTGACCCGAAATCCGCCAGCGTTCCCGCTCCTCATCAAAGGCTTGTTGCTGCACCGATTTGAACGCATCAATCTTTTCGCGGTTTTGTGCCAGCGATTCATGGAAGGCATCCAAATCCAATTCGCATTCCTCGATCTTAAGATGATAGTTTCCATTGAGAAAATCCCTGCGAATCTCCATCAATTCATCGTGCGATACCGGGAAAAAGCGCAATTGATCAAAGAAGCGCAACAACCAGGGTTTGCCCGCTTCAAATTCGCGGGTTTGGTTATAGCGGTTCCACATTTGCAGGGTACGGCCGACAAACTGATATCCGCCCGGACCCTCCATCCCGTACACACAAAGATAAGCGCCGCCAATCCCCACCGAATTTTCGGCCGTCCAGGTTCGGGCGGGATTGTATTTGGTGGTCACCAACCGGTGACAGGGATCCAGTGGCGTTGCCACCGGCGCACCTAAATACACATCCCCCAGACCCATCACCAAATATTTGGCTTCAAACAATATATCCTGAACCTGCTGAATATCTGAAAGCCCGTTGATCCGCCGAATGAACTCAATGTTGCTCGGACACCAGGGCGCATCCGGGCGCACGGACTGCATATATTTCTGAATCGCTTCGTGGGTCGCCTCATCATCCCAACTGATAGGCAAATGTACAATCCGTGAAGGCACTTTAACTCCGTCGAGAGATTGAAGCTGGTCATGAAATTCCTTCAGCCGCGCCATCAGCGTTTCCAAAGGGAGCACCCGGCTTTGGTAGTGAATCTGCAGAGAGCGGATCCCCGGCGTCAGATCAATAATCCCCGGAAGCTTCGCCGCCTCCAACTGGGTCATCAAGGCATGGGCTTTAAAGCGCAAATTCAGATCCAGCTTTAAGGGGCCGAATTCCACCAGCAAATATTTATCCCCGGAG
Source organism: uncultured Verrucomicrobiota bacterium (assembly GCA_937127435.1). GTDB lineage: Bacteria > Verrucomicrobiota > Kiritimatiellia > SS1-B-03-39 > UBA6053 > UBA6053. The sequence goes on from CAKZLZ010000031.1 coordinate 4,949, forward strand.
CGTCGGTAAACGATGCGCTCATCTTCGCTTTCCCCTTCAAGGGTATACAGAACCGCAGGTTCCTGTTCCCCTTCCCCGGAAATCTTCTGAGGGACAACCGGGTCCAGGGTTTCCAGAAACTGTTCCTGATCCTGTTCAGCCTGTGCCGCTTCGGCTGCGGTCCAGCGAACGAAGCGAACCCGGTCTCCGGGTTTCAACTGTCCCATCTTCCACAATTCGGCCTGCACCAGGGTGGCAGGACAAACAAAGCCGCCCAGAGAGGGACCGTCGGGTCCGAGAATAATCGGCATGTCCCCGGTGAAATCCACGGTGCCAATGGCGTACGCATTGTCATGGATATTGGAGGGATGTAACCCCGCTTCCCCGCCGTCCTCCCGCGCCCAAACCGGTTTAGGTCCAATCAGTCGGACGCCGGTACGGTCGGAATTAAAATGCACTTCCCAATCGGTGGAAAAAAACATCTCCATATCTTCAGGCGCAAAAAAGTCCGGCGCTCCGTGCGGGCCGTACAACACCCCGATTTCCCAGTGATGGGTCAGGGCCGGCACCGCATCTTTTGCCAGCACCGCAACCACCGCTTCCGGATACGTCTCTCCAAAATGAAGGACATCTCCCGCCTGTAATTTCCGTCCGCCGTGCCCGCCGAATTGACCCAGCATAAAAGTGGAGCGGCTCCCCAAATATTCAGGAACATCCACCCCGCCCGCAAAAGCCAGATAGGCCCGTTGACCACATTCTTTGTTGCTCCCCATTTTCAAAACATCGCCCGCCTGCACCTCGACCACCTGGCAGCGCGCCACCTTTTGATCATTCAAGCTGGCAAACATCTCCGCGCCGGTCAGACAAATGCGGGTCGATTCCTGAAAGCGTAAGCTGGGACCGGAAACGGTAATTTCCAAGGCGGCCGCTTCCGGACCATTGCCCAACATCCGGTTGGCCAGTCGAAAGTGCAAGGCATCCATAGGACCCGAAGGCGGCACCCCCACCACCCAATACCCCTGGCGGCCCGGCCAATCCTGCACACTGGTTTGGGTGCCCGGACGTAACACCTCCACTCCTTTCCCCGCGTAGGGAAAATCGTCCAGTAATTTTACATTCACCTTCCCCTGCTGAAACGCCTCCGTTTCCAGAATGTCCGAGAGATAAGCCACATTGGTTTCAATTCCATACAGACGGGTTTCAGCCAAGGCCGCCGACATCCCGTGAATCACTTCTTCCCGGGTGTCCGCCTTCACAATTATTTTCGCCAACAGGGGATCGTAAAAAGCGGGTACTTCAGTGCCGGTTCTCACCCAGGTATCGATCCGGGGGCCTTCCGGAAAATGAACCCCGGTCAGCACCCCGGTGGAGGGACGGAAATTTCTGGCGGGATCTTCCGCATACACCCGCACCTGCATTGCACATCCCTGAGCCTTCACGGTTAAACGCTCCAAAATTCCGCTTTCCCCGGCGGCCAGATCGATCATGGCCGCAACCAAGTCCACCCCTGTCACTTCTTCGGTGACGCCATGCTCCACCTGCAAGCGGGTATTCACTTCCAAAAAATAAAAGGCGGCCGCCGCTTCATCATAAATATATTCCACTGTGCCCGCTGAACGGTACTGTCCCTTTTCTGCCAGGCGGATCGAGGCGTCAATCAATGCCTGCCGGGTTTCTTCACTGATGCCCGGAGCGGGTGTCTCTTCAATCACTTTCTGATTACGGCGCTGGGTGGAACAATCCCGTTCCCCCAAAGCCACGGCATGACCCTGACCATCCCCGAAAATTTGTACTTCGATATGCCGGCCCTTCTGCACATATTTTTCAGCAAAGATTCCGCTGTCTTTAAAATTGTTTTTCCCGAGCCGTTCGATCCGGTCATAGGCTGTCCGCAATTCCTCCACATTCCCGCAAACCGCCATGCCGATCCCGCCTCCCCCGGCCGTGGTTTTCAACATGATGGGATAGCCAATGGTTTCCGCCGCCTCCGCCGCTTCGTCCGCATCCTTCAGCAAACCGGTTCCGGGCAACAAAGGCACCTCACTGGCAGCCGCCAGTTCGCGCGCAGTATGCTTCAGTCCAAAGTCCCGCATATTTTTCGGAGTGGGCCCAATAAATGCAATCCCTTCCGCTTCACAGCGTTCGGCAAAGTCCGCATTTTCGCTCAAGAATCCGTATCCGGGATGCACCGCATCCACCCCGGCCTGCTTGGCCACCGCCACCAGTTTTTCCACATCCAGATAACTTTCCGACGCCGGACCGGGTCCCACGCAATACGCTTCATCCGCTTCGATCATGTGGAGGGAATGGGCATCCGCCTCCGAAAAAACCGCGACCGAAGCGATCCCTTTTTCCCGCAGGCTTTTTTGAATACGCAGGGCAATTTCCCCGCGGTTGGCGATCAATACTTTTTGTATCATCAGCTTCCTGCTCCCCAAAGAACCACTTCCACCGGTGTGGGGTTGTAGGCGTTGCAGGGATTATTTAATTGAGGACAGTTGGAGATAAGCGCAATCACATCGATTTCCGCCACCATTTCCACATAACGGCCCGGCGCCGAAATCCCGTCTTCAAATTTCAGTCCTCCCTCTGGAGTCACCGGCACATTCATAAAAAAGTTGATGTTATTCGACAGATCACGCTTGTCCCACTCCCCCTCCGCTTCCGCCATCGCCAACAACCAGCTTTCCCTGCAGGCATGCATATATCTTTTTTCCAAAGGATAGCGGACAGAATTGCTTTCGCAGGCGCAGGCCCCGCCAATGGTGTCGTGACGTCCGCAGGTGTCTGCGGTAAGAGTCAACAAATGGGTCAGGTTTTGAGTATAAAGTTTTGATCCCGTGGTCAGATACAGTTTACCTTGTTCACGCAGAGTGTCCACCGCACTGTAACGGTCGAAATGATCCGCAGCATTATAGAAAAGCGTGTCCGCAGCCTGGTTGCCTTCCATATCGATGATCCGCAGGGTTTGCCCGGCCTTCACCTCCTGCATCCAGTATTCCCCCGGGGGAATTACTTCTCGGGCCAACGCCTCTTCAATATCCAGTGTACTTTCAGTTAAGGGTTTCATTATAAAAAATAGCGTTCGGTGTTATGAAAAGCCCGGCGATTCTGATCGCAGGAACAACGACAAAGATCTTCGGCCCCCGGCGGATCCGAACTGTAAACTTCCAACAGAATTTCTCCCGGATCATACGCAGGATTCGGATCCATTGGATGCGGACAACTGTTTAATACCACCAAGGTATTCATCTCAGCTCTGAGTTCTACCTGTTCTCCCGCCAGACTGTGGTTTTCTACAAATTGAAATCCCCCCTCTTCATCCGTGGACACTTTGGAGAAGAAATTGATATTGGCCACCATATCCCTTTCGCCCAACCCCCACTTTCCCAACTCAACCAACAAACTGTCATAGCCATTCCGGTGCCAGGCGTTTGAGGCTTCCGCATAGGAAGAGGGACCATATTTCTTTGCCACTCCTGCCCGGTGGGAAACCCCGGTTAAAACGTCATGCCAGCCGCAGGTATCCTCAACCAGTGAGACCAGCACCCGTCCATGATCCGACATGCAGGTATGCCCCAGGGTTAGAAACGCGGTGTGCTGGGATTTCAAACTGTCGGGGATATTCAGCCGCTCCGAGGGAAATTCCGCATTGTACAACAAGGTGGACACATTGGCTTTGCCCTCCACATTGGTAATGCGCAAAGTGGTTCCCCGTTTTAACACATGCGACCAGTTCCACCCACCCGGTACCCGTTCTGAAAAACGGAAACGTTCCGTGGATATTTCAGGTAATGAACTCATTTTACTTTTCCTCTTTTCCGGTTTTTGCGTGAAGCGGCGGCATCACTGTACTGGTTAAATTCAACCCGCCGGTGGTCACGCCTTTACAACTGACCAACTCATCTGCGATTCTGCGCAAGGTCTCCGCGGGTCCCTGAACCAACAGCACCTCCATGGTGTGATGATTCTCCAGTTGCACATGCTGCGAACTGATAACCTCTTGAATGTGTTCCCGCTGAATTCCCGCCAGCTTGGTCCGCAACTGCGGTTTTTCATCATTATAAAAAAGCGTAATCGTTCCCGCCAAAACCTGATTGCCATTTGCCTGCGCATGTTCACTTAACTGCTGATGAATCATTTCCCGTACCGCCTGACTCCGGTTGTGGAATCCCCTCGCCTGTACCAACTTGTCCAATTCCTGCACCAGAGGAGCGGGTAAGGAAATACTGATCCTTTCAGATAAGGTTTTAATCGGTTTTATATTATTACTTTTCATTTAATTCGTAATACGAAATCAAATTGCTTTGTCAAGTCGCACAAGGCTAATGAATGGTGTTATCCACATCGGTCATCCTTGGCATTTTGAATTCCAGTTCGGGTGCATCTCCGGGCGGATGAATCATGTCTTCGATATGTTTGCGGGTCGCTAAAAATTCCGGTTGCACAAATTGATCACGGTTCCGCGGATGCGCCACCGGCACTTCAATCATTTCCTGTACCTCTCCCGGATGTGCTTTCAGTACCAGAATGCGGTCGGACAGATATACCGCCTCATCCAAATCGTGGGTGATAAACAAAATGGTGACATCCACCGCCTCCCAGATCTTGAGCAAGTACGATTGCATATGCGCACGGGTTTGCGCATCCAATGCCCCGAAGGGTTCATCCATCAATAAAATCTTGGGACGGTTGGCCAGGGCCCGCGCAATCGCCACCCGTTGCTTCATGCCTCCGGACAACTGATGCGGATAGGCATTTTCAAATTTCTCCAATCCCACCAACTGAATCCATTGGCGCGCCTCCTGTTCAGCATAAATTTTTGCCGACCCCGTCATCTCCAATCCGAACATCACATTGGCTTTAACTGTCAGCCATGGAAACAGCGTATACCCCTGAAAGACCATTCCCCGGTCCGGTCCGGGACCCCGCACCGGATTCCCGTCCACTTTCACTTCTCCGGAACTTAAAGTTTCCAATCCCGCCAGAATCCGGATCAGGGTGGATTTTCCGCAACCCGACGGACCGATCACCGACAAAAATTCACGGTGATGCACTTTGAAAGAGATATCCTTCAGCGCGACCACCTCTCCCTGATGACTATGAAAAGTCTTGCCCAGATTTTCAACCTTGAGGCTTACGGGACGTGATTTTAACCGCTCAAACCGGGCTGCGACTTCCGGGGACTGCTGTTGATAATTTGGTAAAATTAAAGAACTCATGCGGAAAACTCCGCGGGAACAGTCGTGGGTTTACGGAAAAACCGCTGCAAGCTTCCAAAGAAAAATCCGGGCTTCTCACCTAACCAGGGAAACATCACTTTTCCCAAACCGGCCAAAAACATATCCGAGGCCAAACCCAAAAACCCAATCATGATAATCGCCGCATACACGTTGTCAAAAATCCGGTACTTCGCCTGTTGATTGATAAACCAGGTGATGCCGGTACTGGTGCCCACCACTTCCGCCACTATCAAATAGGTCCAGGCCCAGCCCAACAGAATCCGCTGGTCCCGATGCAACTCGGGCAGAATTCCGGGAACCACCACCCGCATCAACAATTGTTTTCGGTTAGCCCCCAGGGTTTGCGCGGCCTCCAACAACGACAATTCCAACTTGGCAGTGGTGGCGGAAATCACCAGCACTTGCTGATAAAAGGTGCCGATAAACACAATGGCAATTTTAGGCGCCTGGGCAATACCCAACACCGCCACCGCCAA
>CAKZLZ010000032.1 GCA_937127435.1 uncultured Verrucomicrobiota bacterium
TTCCAAAGGAACGACTCTGGATGGAGCCACGGCGGTAAACACTGCGACGATTGATGCGGACAATTCTCCCGCAGACACCTCCGATCCGGTCACCATCACGGCCCGTGCCGAAAATAAAGCTTCGGTATCGAAGAGTTTGTTGGGGGGCAGTATTCCCCTGGATCAGAATGTAACCTATCAGCTGCGCTTAAACAGCGGATCTGATGTCGGTGGTTTGAATCTTTCCGGAATTACCATGGTGGATACACTTCCGGCTGGAGCTGAGTATGTGAGCTCCAGCAATGGGGGTGTTTACGATGGATTGTCCAATACCGTAACCTGGACCGCCGCGAGTCTGTCTGCGGGTTCAAGTATGACGCGCACGGTTACGGTGAAGTTTCCCTCCACGACTTATGTGATTGGAGATGATGTCACCAACAACCTTTCTGTGACCTACACGCCGGCAGGGGAACCTGAAGAAACCGATACGGACTTTGTTACCACTACGATTGAAGCACCGAACGGTGCGCACAGTTTCTGGAAATCTGTCGCCAACAATTATGTTTATGAAGGCAAAGAGGCTTACAAAACCTGGTCGATTGGGGTTCAGAACAAGGGCAACGTTCCCATGGACAACGTAATCGTGACCGATGAAATTCCGATTGAAGTGGATGTGACCCGTATCTATGTGGGCCAGCTCTCCGGCACGCCTTCCGGATTAAATGATCCGGTGAATGTTTTTTACAAAACCAACCTCAACGGATCCTGGACCGGACTTTCCGGGAATCCCTATGCCGGTACTTCGAATGATTATGTGAACGTTTCCACTTTGGGACTGGCTGCAAACGAATACGTGACCGAATTGAAATGGGATTTCGGTTCTATTCCGGTCGGATACCAGGTCAATAATCTTAAATTCAATTCCACCATTCTTACCACGGACCGCAATGGCGATCCGGTCCTCACCAATCAGGACATTGTGAATGTTGCTGATTTGGAGTATGAAGATTACCGCGGTCCTCAGACGGATGATGACGATGCGACGATTACGGTTCGTTCTCCCCGTCCGGTGATCGAGCTTGCCAAAGCGGCTTCTCCCACAACCGTGAACGATGGAGACACCACAACCTACACGCTGACTTTCCAGAATGACAGTTTGGCCGCTCAGGACCTGGTGAATCCGGAATTCGCTGACTTGTTGGATGCGAAACTGCAGTATGTGGCTGGCACCTATTCCATTGTGAGCAAGCCGGCCGGTTCTCCGAATCCGATCTTCGAAGTGATCAATGATTACAATGGCAGCGGCCGCACTTTGCTGCGCTGGAAATTGTCCGGTGCTGCCGCCTACACCTTGCCCATTGGTCAGGAATACAAAGTTTCATTTGATGCCCTGATTCCTGCGGGAACGATTTATGGAGGCATCAGAAATGAAGTCGCAGCCACGGGCTGGGACAATCCGGTTGTTGATTCCCGAAGCGTCTCTAAAGAAGACGACGTGGACGATCTGGATGGTGACGGAAATACCACCGAAGATATTTACACCAAAAGCAAAACCATCACCGTGCGCGGACGCGCTTCCATGGATTCTGTGAAATGGGTGAAAGGGGAATTGGACGCGGCCTGGTCTAAATACCCTGATTCCGGACGTACCGTTCCCGGTGGCGCGGCGGACTATCGTCTGATTGTGAAAAACACCGGTAACGTTCCAATTTACGATGCGGTGGTTTTGGATATTCTCCCGGTGATCGGGGATACCGGCGTGATTGATTTGTCGCAGCGCGATACCGAATGGATTGCCGCTTTGGCCGGTCCGGTGGTCGCCCCTGCAGGGGTGACGGTTTATTACAGCCGTCGTTCTGATCCGACCCGTCCTGATTTTGACAGTGATGGTCCGGTAGGTTCCTTGCCTCCCGAGTGGTCTTCCACTCCTCCGGCCACCATTACCGATGCGCGTTCCCTGTTGTTCGTGTTTGACTCTGTGGTCATTCAGCCGGCTGAAGAATTTGAATTAACCTGGCCCATGCGTGCACCGGTGGGAACACCGACGAACGGAGAAATTGCCTGGAACTCTTTCGGGTACTACGGAACCCGTGAAGATACCAACACCGAATTATTGCCCTCTGAACCCATCAAAGTGGGTATTGCCATTGAGCCCGATAACAACGCCTCTTACGGTGACCGGGTTTGGTTTGATGATAACCGTGACGGAATTCAGGATCTCGGTGAAGAGGGGATCAATGGCGTTCTCGTTTATCTTTACGAAGATTCCGGCCCCGGCTTGTTCGGTGATGGCATTGCCGATCCTGCAAACGACCGTTTGGTAGGATTCACCGTAACCGCTGACAACTATCTCGGGGAACCCGGATACTACTTGTTCTCTGAATTGGATCGTGGAAATTACTATGCGGTATTTGATGTGCCGGACAGCTATATTGTGAGTCCTGCCCATCAGGGTGGAGACGATGCCATTGATTCGGATATCGTTTTTGATAACACCATTACGACTCCCGCATGGATTACTCCGATTACGGAAATCGTTGAATTTGAAGATGACCGTACCTGGGATGCCGGCTTGTGGTTGCCCCCGGCCAGTGTTTCCATCGTGAAAACCGCGGGAACGGCTGCGGATGGCGATGACTTCTGGATTAACCCCAATACCCCGGTTACCTACACCTATGTGGTGACCAACACCGGAGACCTTCCCTTGGTGCGTATCCGGGTCACGGATGACAAAATCGGTCAGGTCGCATTGTTGGACGGCCCGATTGCTCCCGGTGCTTCTGTAACCGTTACCAAAACCTCTCCTGCATTGAGCAGTGGCGTGGTGAACATTGGCGATGTGGAAGCTTATCCCGCGGACCTTACCACGGGCATTGAAATTGCCGGCGGCAAACCGGTGGTGGATGATGATCCGGCCACCGTTCGGGTGTACGCCTCCATTGGTGACTATGTATGGTACGACCAGGATATGGACGGCATTCAGGACAGTGGCGAACCTCCGGTCAAAGATGTATTGGTCACCTTGTACGATGTGAATGGTGATCCGATTACCACTCAAACCACCGGCACCAACGGTAAATACAAATTTACCGGATTGTTACCCGGCACCTACTCGGTCGGTTTCGATCTGCCTGCAGGCTACAGCATCTCCACGCAGGATGCCGGCAGCAATGATGCCAAAGACAGTGATGCCGACCGCACCACGGGCAAAACTATTCAGACCGTTCTCGTCGAAGAAGAAGCGGATATGACCTGGGATCTGGGGCTGTGGAAACATGCATCTCTCGGAGATTATGTGTGGAATGACGAAAACCGCAACGGCATTCAGGATTCAGGCGAAACCGGAATCAACGGTGCCACCGTTCATCTGCTGGATGGCGCGGGCAACCCGGTACTCGACGGATCTGGAGACCCCATCACCACGGTGACCGCGAATGGTCCCGGAGGAGACGGCTATTACCGCTTTGACGGACTGACTCCCGGAACTCCTTACCGGGTCAAGTTCGAACCGGTTGTCGGCTATGTGTTGACGCTTCAGGATGCGGACACAAACGGAATCAATGGTCCGAAGAACTCCGATGCCCATCCGGACACCGGCATAACCGAGGCCGTAACTTTGGTCAATGAGGAGCACAATCCGCGCATCGATGCCGGCATCTTCCTCGGAGATCCTGAAATTGCCTTGATCAAGGCTGTGGACAAAATCGAATACTCCGTAGACGGCGAAGTGCTGACTTACAGCTTCACTGTGACCAACACCGGGAATGTCCCGCTGATCAATGTGATGGTAACGGATCCCTTGTTCACTGTTCAGGGTGGTCCCATCACTTTGGCTGTGGGAGAGGTGGATAACAGCACCTTTACCGGAACCTATAATGTAACCTTGGCTGACTTGAATGCCGGTCAGCGCGACAACACCGCGAAAGTGGTGGGCACCTGGGAATACACCGGGGAAGTCGTTGAGGATACGGATGATGTCACCATTCCCGCCAACCAGATGCCTGAATTGACATTGACCAAAACCGGAACCTACCGTTCCACCACCGGTCCTTGTGATACCCTGGGTATGGGCAAACATTTCAATGCTCTGATTCTGGGTGACTTTGACGCCATCGGTGGTGACACGGACGGTCGCTTGGCCGTTGGCGGCAACTCCAACACACCCGGCGGATATTCTGTAGGGATTCCTGTGAAAGGGGACCCCATTGCTCCGATCATTGGCAGCGACACCGACATGTACATTGTAGGTGGCGATCTGATTGACGGTGTTTGGGGTGTGAACGGAAACGTGGTATACGGCGGCACCCGCACGGGTCCTTACCGCTACCAGGTGAACGGCAATGTCACCCGTCAGGTGATTCCGGTTACCTTCGACAGCAACGGCAATGTGCCTGCAGATGGAAGCGGCACCACCTTCGCGGAACTCCGCGCTGAGATGGAAGCCCGTTCCGCACTGTTTGGCGCGTTGGATGACCGCGGTATGGTATCTGTTGATGATACTGTTCCGTACATGCTGACCCTGACCGGTAATGATCCGGACCTCAACGTCTTCAATGTAACCGCTGCCCAGTGGAGCGTTACATCCTCCAATATTAATATCGATGTGCCGAATGGATCCACCGTACTGGTGAACATTCACGGGACTCCGGTAAGTATTGTAAACGGCGGGATGGTGCTGACCGGAACTTCCAGCCGCACCACCCTGTTTAACTATGTGGATGCGACCGAAATTTCCACCAGCGGCTTCACCCACCTGGGATCTGTATTGGCACCCTATGCCGATGGAGACTTCTCCGGAGGGGGAATCGACGGTACCGCCGTATTTGGTGGAGATGTCAAAACCCGCAACGGTTTCGAATTCCATAACTTCCCCTTCAGCGGAAACGTCTGTGTGGAAGTCTTCTATGAATTCACCGTGGCCAACGTGGGGAATGTCACCATCACCGATATTCAGATTGATGATCCGGTTGTCAGCGTTGACGGCGGACCGATCAACCTGGATCCCGGATTCGATGATGACAGCACCTTCACCGCGATTTACAAAATTCAGCCCGAAGATATTCTCTCCGGCAGCTTCACCAACACCGCAGTGGCCAGTGGTCAGCCTCCTTTAGGGAAGCCCCGCGTGACTGCTGACGCCTCCGACACCCAGACCTTTACCATTCCCGGAATTGGATCCGGTGGCGGGGCTGGAGCAGGGGGAGCAGGTGCTTCCGGTGGTGCAGGGGGTGGCGCAGGCGTCATTCCTCCTCCCGGAACACCCTCTGCCTGGGAGAAAGCTGACTTTGATGTCACCGCTGTCGAGTTGGCCCCTGTGCCTGACATGGTTGGCGATACCTTCACCGCGAAAGTATCTGTAACCAACAATGGTTCTCTCGACGGAGATGCCGGCGTGATGCGCCTCTGGGTGATCAGCAATACCGCTACGCCAAGTGGTGCAAGCACCCGCAGCATTCCGTTGGGGTCCATGACCGTTGGCGAAAGCCGGGTTGTGACCTTCGCCGGACTGACCGCTCCTGCAACTGCCGGCGACTACAAAGTCGTGGCCGTTGCCGATGCGGATGCGTTGACCGAAGAAGTTTCCGAAGCCAACAATACCATGACTGCGGTCTTCACCCTGGCGGATCCGTCAGGTGGAGCTCCCGAAGCCTGGATGAAACCCGACTTCATTGTTCAGTCTGTGGAATTGCTCCCCAGCCCGACCATTACCTCTACCCGCTTCAGTGTCCGGGTACGGATCAAGAATGAAGGTGACATCGCCGGTGATGCCGGAAACCTGAAATTCTGGGGTGCAAGCTCGTCCTATGTGAATCTCCCCGCATCTGCGGATGAAACACAGGCCTTGGGCGTGATCGCCGCGGGCGCCACGGTTGAAGTGGTCTTCAACGATCTGATTGCTCCGGCAGTGCAGGGAACTTACCACACCCGGGTGATCGTGGATGCGGATGATGTGACCGACGAATACTCAAATGGAAACAACCAGGGTGGTTCCACCTACACGGTGTTCCCCTTGACCATCGAAGTCACCTCTGAAGTAGACGGATACCATGTCAGCTGGAACAGTGCCGCCGGCTTCACCTATACGGTGGAACGCGCAACCAGTCTGGGTGGAACCTTCACTCCGATTGCAACGGATGTTCCTGCGACCGCACCGAAAAACACCTACATCGATGATTCTGCCCCTGCCGGCATGATCTTCTACCGGGTGTGGGGTGTTCGTCCATAACAGGAATAAGAATCCTAACCAAAAAACTCCGTCCATTGGGCGGAGTTTATTTTGATCTCAAAAAGGGGTGCGATATCGGATTACCTTTCTGGATTGAATCGAAGCGAATATGCCTGGGATTTTATTAAACGATGAGGCCAATAACATAGGCCGCTAGATCCTGGATGCGGTCTCTGGATTTCAATGGTGATGGCTAAATCTGTGAAGTGGGGTGAAAATAATCTGCCTAAACAAATTGACTCGAGGGATTTTTTTTGTATTAAGCAGTCTCCTTTATGACTTTACGCAGATGTAGAGCGAAAGATTTAACCTTTAGACACGAGAATTTACATGCCACAAATCAAAAGTGCCAAAAAACGGCTCAAACAGAATGCCGTCGCCGAAAAACGCAATTCCGCTTATAAAAGCCGGATGCGCTCCAGCCGCCGTAGCTTCAACGAAGCTGTAGAAGCCGGTGATGCGGAAAAAATCAAAGAAACCTACGCAGCTTACTGTTCCTCTTTGGACAAAGCGGTGAAGAAAAACATCATCAAACGGAATACCTCTACCCGCAGCAAACGCCGCGCGGCAGAAAAAATGCGTTCCGGTGAGAGTGCTGCTTAAAGATCTCTTGATCTTTAAATGAAAAACCCCGCTGTTGAGCGGGGTTTTTCTTTGGGGACTTCCTTCGGGTTTTTAGTATCCGGAAGGACTGTTCGAAGCTTTCCCGTCTAAACGGGGAGCGGGAAGGGAACCGGCGAGGCCCCTCGCTATCGCATCGTTCAACATCACCTGGGTGGCGGTGGCACCAATGCGGGTGACGCCGAGTTCACGAACCGCCAGCAGATCATCCAGACTGCGCACGCCTCCGGCAGCCTTGATTTGAATATGGTCGGCGGTGTGTTCTCGCATCAGTTTCAGATGGGGATGGGTCGCACCCTGATAACTGTATTTGCCGTCATCGTCTTTTACGAAACCGTAACCGGTGGAGGTCTTGACGAAAGCCACATCCACTTCGCTGCAGATCTGGCAGAGCCGGATGATTTCCTCTTCGCTTAGATAATCATTTTCGAAAATGACTTTCAGAATACTTCCGGCCGCAACTACAGCTTGATTGATTAGGCTGATTTCACGTTGGACGTATGTCCATTCACCGCTTTTCACTTTGCCAATGTTGACCACCATATCGATTTCTTTGGCCCCGGCCAGGGCGGCCGCTTCCGCTTCGACAACTTTGATGCCGGTGGTGCTGTTGCCGTGGGGGAAACCAATGACCGCACAGGCCAGCACATCGCTGCCCGCAAAAATATCCAGTGCAAGATGGATGTGGTACGGTTTTACACAAGCGGTGGCGACGGCGTAGTCCCGGGACAATTCGCAACCGGCTTTTACTTCCGCATCACTCATGGTGGGGTGCAGGAGAGAGTGGTCGATCATTTTTGCGAGTTCATTAACTGTAGGTGTGTTCATTTGTTTTCAGAGTTTTGATTCATGCCTCGGAATACGAGACCGAATTCGGGGTAGGGTTGTGAGGGAAGGCTGACGCTGCGCAATTCAAAGGCGTCACCCCGGTAAAAGATTCTTTGATACCACAACGGTTTCTCCTGATGGGTATTGCCGGTGCCCGTGAAAGCGAATGCCCCTTCTTTCCAGTCTGCAATTTTCGTTTGTTCACGGGTGTGTACGCGAATGTTGAGGGTTTCCCCACAGACTTCCAGCTTGTAGGTTTCACTACACAATTTGTAGAAGGATTCTGAGAGCATGCTTTGGGTAAGTTCAGGAAACAGGGAGGCCGGAAGCCAACGTTGCTCATAAATGACCTGTTGCGAATCCAGTGAACGGTTTCTTTCCATAAACCACATGGGTTCTTCAGGGGAGAGTTCAAGGATTTTCCGAATATGGGCATCCCCTTCGGGTTGCTTCTCCAAACGCAGGACTTCGGTCACGGGGGTGCATCCCAGCTTGTACGCAAAGTCCGTAAAACTTTCCAAATGGTGAAGAGATGCAAACAGAGTTGGTCGTTCAGAAACAAAACAGCCGATGCCCCGCTGATGTTCCAGCCAACCTTCACTGATCAATCTCGCGAGAACCTTGTTGGCGGTGGCGCGGCTGATGCCGTGCTCGCTGGCCAATTCCCGTTCAGAAGGGAAACGGTCTCCTGTGGCCCATTTACCCGCGGTGAGCTCCTGTTGGCATTTCTCTAAAAGTTGTACATGTATAGAACGTGTGTCGATCATGGCGCTATAGTGGATGGTGGACTAGCCACCTGTCAATTGAAAATTGAAAGAAAGTTGTGGGTTGTTGTGCTGGGTGTCATTCAGGGTCTTGGTGGAAAATCTAAAGTTGTGAGAACTGTAGTTCCACGGTCCCCGTGGAAAATAGAGCGTAAGTTTCAGATTTGTTAAAGCTTCAGATTTTCCGCGGAGACCGCTGAACTGTATCTTTAGAGAGTAGTAGTTCCACGGTCCCCGTGGAAAATAGAGCGTCAGATTCAGATTCGCTAAAGCTTAAGATTTTCCGCGGGGACCGCTGAACTGTATCTTTAGAGAGTAGTAGTTCCACGGTCCCCGTGGAAAATAGAGCGTAAGTTTCAGATTTGTTAAAGCTTAAGATTTTCCGCGGGGACCGCGGAACTACAGCTTACGAAACGGCAATTGATGATACTGCATTTACCGGAGCTACCTCAATAAATACATCGTCTATTTGTCTTCAGGGGCTTCGACTTGGTTCCGCAAGGTGCCGGTGGCCTGTTGGATGCGGATCCAGGCGAGTTGGCGTTGGAGACGGGAAGCCACATAGCGGGAACCGGCATTGTTGAAATCGCGCTGGGCTTCGTTTAAGCGGAGCAGGGTTTCACGTCCAGCCTGATAGGAGGCTTCCACCAAATCCCGGTTTTCTTCACTGAGGGCGAAGGTTTTGGCGCTGAGGGTTTCGGATGCCACACTGGCCATGTATTCTGCATGGGTTTGTTTGATGGTGGCAAGAGCTTGTAACTGAACCTGACGGTATCCCGCTTCGGTTTCCCGTGCCTGTGCATCCGCTTCGATCACTCTTTGTTTACGCGCGTTGCCCGTCCAAAGATCCCAAGAAAGTTGAATGCCTACAGCATTTCCCATATCATCAGTAGCAAAAGCGGGGTCGCTTTCCCGCTCCGCATTTAAATTTCCAAACAAGGAGAGGTCCGGGCCGTATTCCCCCCGAAACGCAGCCACATTTGACTGGGCGGCTTCAACTTGCAAGGTGGCCTGTCGTAAAGCAGGCAGGGTTTCCCGGGCCTGCTTCCAGAGCAGATCCACATCCGGAATTTCTTTGGGAAGACTGTCATCTTCCGGTTTGAGGGTGACCGGCGGGGGGAGCTCCGTGCCGATGGGTTGTCCTAAAAGTGCACTCAGGGCCGCCATGGCGCTAACAAAGTTTGCCTCTTGTTGCACCGCGGTGCTTTCGGCATCCAGTTTGCGGATTTCAAAATTGAGTCGGTCGGTGCGGCTATCCAATCCTGCTTTTTCTTTACGGATGCTGTTTTCCAATTGGCGGTTTTGGAACTCTACATCGGCTTCTGCAATGCGAAGGTTTGCCCGGGCAAGCTGGGCCGCGGTAAAAGCCTGACCCACCTCGGCCAACAATTGTTCGCGACTGTCCATTTGCGAAGCTTCAGACGCCTGCTGAAGGTAGTCAGAATAAGCGACACTGTTTTTCCGGGTACCGTTGTCCCAAAGCAACCAAGTGGCTTGTAAGCCTGCACTATACACTTCGGCGTTATCGGAGGTGCCGGCAGGGAATTGAGCTAAAGTGGTATCAGAATATTTCACTTTGGATCCGGATGCGGTCAGCCCTAAGGTGGGTTGATAGCTGCTGCGTGCCTGCTGATAGCGTGCTTGCGCCTGGTTCAGTCTGGCCAGTGCCACTTCTTCACTGGGGTTTTCCCGGAGCGCGATTTCCCAAGCCTTTTCCAAGGTGAGGAATTCATTTTGAGCCAAAAGCAGTGCGGGAGATAGGAGTACGAGGTAGAGAAAGGTTTTCATAAAGTGTCTGATTTATTTGCGAAGTTGTGCGGGTTCGAGTTTTGCGCGGTTTTTGGGCTTTTCACCGTGCCGCAGGTAATGCCACCCTACGCGCAGATCGCTCAAAATTAAAATTAAACTTGGGATTAAAAGCAAGGTCAACAAGGTGGCAAATGCGACCCCGGCTGCAATGGAGAGCGCCATGGGGATTAAAAATTGTGCTTGCAGGTCTTTTTCCATAATCAGAGGGGTGAGGCCGCCCACGGTACTGAGGGTGGTTAGAAATACCGCGCGAAAGCGTCGTTTGCCCGCTTCATGTAAGGCCTCCACCACATCTTTGCCTTCCTTGATATTGTGATTGAAGGATTCGATGAGCACGATGGCATCGTTTACCACCACGCCTGCAAGTGCGACGATGCCAAACAGGCTCATCAGTGACAAGTCCACGCCTTTGAATACATGGCCCAATACTGCACCGATAATTCCGAAGGGAACCGTGAGCATGATGATCAGAGGTTGAATGTATGAGCGGAAAATGGTGGCGATAATGACATAAATCCCCACCAGGGCGATGGGAAAGCCGATCAGCAGCGAGGTGAAGGATTCAGCGGAATCTTTTTGTTGCCCCTGAAATTCAAGGTAAATGCCACTGTGTTTTTTGAGCAATTCCGGAAAGACTTTCGCCTCAAGATCTTTAATGATTTTGCCGGCAGGGGTTTGTTTTTTGTCTACGTTGCAGCTCACACCAATGGAGCGGAGTCCGTCGATGCGGGTGATGTTGGCAAAGCCGGGGCCGGTGTTCATATTCGCGACCGCAAGTAGAGGAACTTCCCGCCCATCCGCGGTGCGGATACGGATTTTCTCCAAGTCAGCCAACTGGCTTCTTTCTTCAGAAGTGTTGCGGACCATAACTTTTATTTCATCCCTTCCGCGTTGCAGGCGGAGCGCTTCCCCGCCGTAATAGGCACGGTTGAGTTGCATGCCCAGATCCGCTACCGTGATGCCCAGATTGACCGCCTCCGGTTTTAAGGTGAACAGGATTTCATTTTTTCCGGGACGCATGTCACTTTGAATTTGGCTGGTGCCGGGGTAGCGGGCCAAGGTCTGTTTGAGCTCTTCTGATACAGCCTGCATTACATCCAAATTGGAACCTTTGATGCGGATGTCGACCGGTTTCCCGGGAGGGCCGGCATTGAGTTCTTCGACGGACAGGGCTTCCGCCCCGGCGATGTGACCGATTTCTTTTTCCCACAGGGTCATGATTTCTTCAGACCCCAATTTGCGGTCGGTACTTTCCACCAAAATGATTTGTACGGAACCAATATTTTCTCCGGTGGCCGCGTAGGGGTCGTTCAAATTTTGTCCGGAGAGCCGTTGGACTTTTTCCACGCCGGGTCTGCCGCTGCGGGTCTCAATCTTTTGGTTGAGGCGGGTGGTGGCTTCATCAATTTGGTCTAATGCTTTCTCCGTTTCTTCGATGGGAGTCCCATTGGGAAATTCCACCACGGCGGTGAGCATAAAGCTGTCGAAGCTTGGAAACATTTGAACCCGGATCCGTCCGCTGGCGACCACGCCAAGGGTGATGATCAAAATGCTGATGGCGATGCCCAGGGCCATATACCGCCAGGAAAGTGCCAGGTTTAAAAACCGTTGGTAGGGCCCTGAAGCAAAGCGTTCCAGACGTTTTCCCGTGTGTTGGTGCAAGGCAAAAAAGAAGCGTTCCACCCGGTTGCCGGATTTACGTTCTGCGGGCAAGTGAACCCCTAAATGTGCAGGAAGCAAAAACAGGCACTCGTACAAGGAGACGACCAAACAGGCGATGACCACGACGGGGAGGATGGAAATAAATTTCCCCATAATGCCGCCCACAAACATCAGGGGGATAAACGCAAGAATTGTGGTGAGCACGGCACCCAAAACCGGCATGCCCACTTCGCTGACGCCTTTGACTGCGGAATCCAATGGATTTGCACCGGGTTGTTGTTGATGGTGATAGATGGCTTCACCCACCACAATCGCATCATCCACAATGATTCCTAAAACCATAATCAGGCCGAAGAGGGAGATCATATTTAACGATCCCCCGACGGCCCAGAGAATTACCAAGGCACCTGCAATCGAAATCGGCATGCCCATTCCCGCCCAGAAACTCAAACGCAGATCCAGAAACAGCCAAAGCAGGAGGAAAACGAGAATCAATCCGATGATGCCGTTTTTCACCAGCAGATCAATACGTGCCCGTAGCATATCGGTTGAGTCAAAAATTAATCCCAGGTTGAGATTTTCGGGGAGAACTTCCTGTCGCGCCTCCAGAAAATCCATGGTGGCTTCGGAAATATCAATCGCATCCTGCTGAACGGTTTTTTTGATGTAGAGGAAGAGGGCGGGTTGCCCGTCAATTCCCGGCCGTACCGCATCCTCAGTGAACCCGTCGATGACGTCCGCCACCATTCCCAAAGTTACGGTGCGGCCGTCCGGATCAAAAGCGACCGGGATTTCTGAAATTTCTTCGCCGGTGTATTTCCGCCCCAGGGTCCGGATACGCACCACTTCGGCATTGCTGCGGAGAAGACCGCCCGGCACATTGAGGTTGTGTGCCCGGATACTTTGCATGAGCTGTTCCAGATTCAGCTGGTATTCCCTGAGCCGCTCTTCTGAGACTTCGATGGAAATTTCATAATCCCGGGCCCCGAAAATATTCACGATCGTGATGGGTTCCAACTGCAACAGATCTTCTTTTACCCGCTCCGCCCATTCTTTCAGCCGGCCTTCATCCATGTCCCCTGAAAGGGAGAGAATCATCACCGGGTCTTCTAAAATAAGTTCGGTAATCACCGGGTTTTCCGCATCTTCGGGAAACGTGCTGATGCTGTTGATTTTTGACGTCACCCGGTCCAGTACTTTTTGGGTGTCGGCTTTTTCTCCTACAGTAATGATGGCGCTGCCGATGTTTTCCCCGGCGGTGGTTTGCAGTTCCTTTATGCCGGATTCCCCCTGTAACACGTCCTCAATTTTCCGGAGGATTCCTTCTTCGACTTCTTCCGGGTCGGCGCCGGGATATGCGACATTTACCGAAATCATGTCCAGCGACATTTCGGGGAACATTTCCCGCCGCATCATGTTGATGGCTACCAGCCCCATCAGGAACATCAGAAAAATCATGATGTTGGCAAACACGATGTTCGATGCAAAGGCGGAGAGCAAAGTGGCTTTAGGTTTGTTGCCTTCGCGCTTGTCCATGGAACGCTTCATCGCCAAACGGCGTCGGTGCGAGATCATCATTACTCGCCTCCGGCTTCCAATAATTTGATCCCTTCCATGGGGGCAACCAGCCGGGTCGTGATCACCCGGTCACCGGAGGCAATTCCTTTGGAAACATATACGGCATCTTCCTGGGAGCGGGCGATGGTAACCTGCACGGTTTTAAGTTTTCCGTCTTTTTCCAAATAGCACTGGTTGTCGAATGTGACGGCTGCACGCGGGAGTTTAAACACATTTTTCAGTTCTTTGCCCGGGATGCTCACCTGGCAGAACATCCCTTCGGTGAGGGGCAGACCGGTACTGCGGGCAACCAGTTGTTTTCCCGAAATTCGAACGGCCAGCATAGCGGTCCGGGTGGTGGCGTCAAAACGAATCATGCGATCCAAAGTTCCCTGCCATTCGATATCCTGACTGGATTCGGACCAACGAATAGAAACCGGGACCTTTTGCAGGGGAGGAAACCATCCCTGATCGGAGGGGCTGGCTTCTTCAAACGGGATCCAGTTTCGAAGATCCGAAGCGGTGACCGGAACCGCGATTTCCAGGCTGGAGTCATCTGCCAGTTCAAAAATCATTTCGCCCGGATTCAGCACCTCTCCAATTTCCACCCGGGATTCCATCACCCGGGCATCAAAGGGAGACCGGATTTCTGTGCGGGATAATTGCAATTCACTCTGGGCAAGCCGCGCTTGGGCGGCGGCCAGTTCACTTTTTAATTCCTGCTTCCTGCTCGGGACCTGGGTCAAGGCCTGTTGAAGTTGCAGGACCTGACTTTCCGCCTGGGTGAGGGCCCGTTCACTGGTCTCGACAACCGATATGGATACCGCCTGTCCTTCATCCGAAAGCTTTTTCGCGCGTTCATACTCTTTCCGGGTGAGGTCACGTGACCGTTCCGACAGTTTCAGTTGCTGTTTGTCCGCTTTTTCATTGATTTCCAACAGTGCGAGTCCTGCCTCGATGCGGGAAACTGCGGCCCGGGCTTCCGCGAGTGCGGTTTCATAATCCACCGGATTGATTTTCAGAAGCAGCTGATCTTTTTTTACGAGATCCCCCGCTTTCAGCTCTTTCGGCATTTCAATCACTTCTCCACCCACCTGTGGAGAAATCATCACTTTCCGCAAAGGGTTCACAATCCCCTGGGTCTCGATATTGACCACCAGATGGGTCGGGGTCACGGTTTGCAACTTTACCGCCAGAACCGGTTCTTCCGGATCCTGGGTTTTGGTTTCCGGCCGTGATTTTACCAGTACAATTGCAATGAGGATGGACAGGATGACCACGCCAAGGGAGCAACCGGAGCGGGCAAAGAGAAGAGTGGGGGATGTGTCCTTGTTCATGGGGTGGCTTTCTCGCTGTCAATGATTTCATCCAGTTTCAGGGCGACCTGATACCATCGTTCCAAATTTTCGTCTCCAACCTTACTGGCAATCTCCGCAAATTCATCTTGGAAACGCGCCAATATTGCATTGAGTTCTTTTTCAGATTTGGGGTGAACCCGCAATTGAATGCGCCTGCGGTCCGCCGGGTCGGTCCCGCGGCAAATGACTTCTTTTTCCACCAGTTTTTCCACAATAACAGATGCGGAGGGGTGGGAGAGTCCCAGGTGGTCTGCGAGCTGGGACAGGCTCAAAGGTTGTGACTGGCGGATATGCATCGCCACCTTCATTTGTACCGTGGAAAGTTCAGAGAAAAGAGAATTTTTTGAATGCGATAATTGGAAATATACTTTGTTTTCCAAATGAATCCGCGCATTTTTTCCGGCTTCAAATATAAAACTGATTTTGTCTACATTCTTCATTGTTTATACATATAATCATTTCGATTGTTAATCAATTGGTTTTCGCTAATTGTTACTGCTTTCCCTATAGCAAATGCCGTATTTTAAATGTGCTTTCTTCAGGTTTATGATGGCGTCTGAAGTCTGGACTCCGAACCTGAAACCCGCTCTAAACCGGAGGGAATGTTCGGAGTTCCATCTTCAGATGGTTCATCCCAAGCGTTTACGCGAAGGGGCACGCAGAAATCCGGGATAGGCAGACTTCTTATCGGCAGCAGAGTGCATCATGCGGGACAAGTCGATTTCTCTGGTATTCCCTTTGCTCATTGGTCTATTCTTCATCAATGACATGGGAATGGATTTTTTCTAAACAGGGCTTTTTTCTGATCTTCAGTTTGCTGGGGGGATTGGCGTTATTTTTATTTGGCATGCAGACCATGACCGCAGGCTTGGTGGGCTTGGCCGGGCAGGGAATGCGGAAGTTGATTCACCGCGCCACCCGCAACCGGATTTCGGGCTTGGGCCTCGGGAGTGGTCTCGGATTTCTGGTGCAGAGTTCGGCCGCGACTGTGATGTTGGTGGGGTTTGTGAATGCGGGTTTGATTACTTTGCCCCAGGCAGTGCCGGTGATCTTCGGGGCCAATGTGGGCACCACCTTGTCGATGCAGTTGATCTCGTTTAAGATTAGCGAATACAGTTTGTTTGCAATATCCGTGGGTTTTTTGGGAGGCATGCTGTTGCCTGGAGAAAAGAAGAAGGCGGGGTGCAAAGCTTTTCTCGGATTTGGTCTTTTGTTTCTGGGGATGAGCACCATGAGCGATGCCATCGCGCCTTACCGGGATACGCTTTCGCCTTTTTTGGCAGTGGTGGATGGAACCCACTGGCGGGGGGCCTTGATCGGGGTGGCGATTGCGGCGGGAATTACCGCGGTGATTCAAAGCAGTGGTGCCACCATTGGGATGGTGTTCGCGTTGATCAATGCCGGAGCCATCACTTCTTTGCCGGGCGCGTATCCCATTGTTATCGGCGCCGGAATCGGTACCTGCGTCACCGCCTTGCTCGGGAGTATTGGCACCAGCATCCAGGCCCGCCGGACTGCGGTGAGTCATTTAGGTTTTAATCTCATCTCGGTAGCAGTGGGATTGGGGATTTCGCCCTGGATTTATAAATGGATACATCTGATTCCCGGCGACCTGGTGCATCAGGCCGCAAATGCCAATATGATTCGTATGATTTTGTGTGCGCTGTTGCTTTTACCGGTGGCTGGATTTTACGCGAAAATAATTGTTTGGATTACGCCTTCCAAAAAACCCTTGCCCGAAGGGAGTTTTTTAGATGACGCATTGATCTCACATCCGGAACAGGCCATTGTGGCCTGTGTGCGGGAGCTCCGCCGGGCGGCGGTGTTGATTAAAAAAAGTATGTTGTTGCATGCGGAACTTTTCCGTTCCGTGGATCGGAAAACCGTCCGCGCCATTGTCCGAAACGAGGAAGTGATCAACGAAATCAAAGTGGAGATGGAATCCTATCTGAAGAAACTTACGGCCCACCGGCTCTCCAAGCGACAGGCGGTCATGATTCAGCACGTGGACCGTTGCATGTCGAATTTGGAGCGAATAGGCGATCATGTGGACCGATTGCGGGAAATTACCGTGCGCCGACTGAGCGGAAAGCCGGTGTTGTTTGAAGAAGAATTGTTGGCGGAATGGTTTACCCTTTATGGTTCCGCATTGAAGGTGGTTCGCATCACCATCAATTCATTGGATCCTGAATTGAAGAAATTTCAGAAAATGGCGCAGATGATTTTAGAGGCCCGGGATGAATACGTGAAAAACAGTCTGGATTTCCG
The DNA here is from genome assembly GCA_937127435.1 of uncultured Verrucomicrobiota bacterium. GTDB lineage: Bacteria > Verrucomicrobiota > Kiritimatiellia > SS1-B-03-39 > UBA6053 > UBA6053. The sequence goes on from CAKZLZ010000032.1 coordinate 17,073, forward strand.
CTCGCACTACAATGATCGATTGGCCGGGAAGGAGGGCGATATGTCTCCTGAAGCGGGGATTTATCTGACCAAATATGTGGATGCCATGGACCGGATTGTGAAACACAGCAAGACCATTGCTTTGTTGGAAGGACATTCGGAATTTTGGATTAAGCACAAGAAGCTGAAACGCGCGGCGGATGCTGCGCCTCAATATGCCCAGCCGGATTTAGTGGATGTGACCGATTACTTGGCACGTTTGCAGTCAGAATCTTAAACCGAAAACCCGAAACAGCGTTTGGCAAAAGCGAGTTGTGCGCTCACATGCCTATTGATTGTCGGGAGGCTTCTGAAACACAAAAAAAGGGGGAGTACGGTTCTTGTTACGAACCATGCTCCACCTTTTTATTTTAGTGCTCTGAAGCTCCCTTGTAACGGGAGCCTTGGAGAACGTCTTCAATTAAAAATTATAACGTCGCCAGGATTTCTTTCTTCTTGGTGTCATAATCATCTTGGGTGATTAAGCCTTTATCCAGCAATTCCTTCAGCTTGCCGAGTTGTTCTTCCGGGGTTGAGGATGCGGCCGGTGCCGGGCTCGCTGCTGGTGCTTGTGCCTGGTAATAGGTGTTTGAATCCTGTTGTGCACTGCTTTGATCGGTTGACAATTGACCGGCAGTGTAGGCGGCCGCTTCTCTTTCTTGAGAACGTCGTGCTGAAATACGACCCGCTGCCAAACCACCCACTGCGGCCCAGGCTTCGTTGTCAATGAAGAGGGAGGCATCTTTGAAAGAAGCTGGAATCGTACCTTCTTCAACCGTGATCTTGTACGACACGCTGTCAGCATTTAATTTCGGTTCGGAAAGTATAACCACAAAGCTTTGAACATCTTCTCCGAGAATAGACAGCACAGCATTGGGAGGGTTTTTTGCGAAACTGTTCTCACCGGCGTCCCAGGAATCGATGAATTTCTGGAGTTTTGTGTGACCCGAAATACGGTAGGGCCGGTCCGAGAAGAAAATGACCGGGGAATTGCCGTGGAAGGTCAGAAGGCCGTCTTCAAAGGTGCCGGAGGCAGCATTTTGCACGAACAGGAAGGACGTGACCTGTGAGACTTCTTCATGGGTGGGGGGCGCTGCGATCAACGCTTTGGACGAGATCAAAACGAGTAGGAGGGAGAGGATGCGTGTGGAGATTCTGATGTTCATGAAATTCCTATTTTTACAGGTGTGGGAGTAGGGATTGAAGGAGATTAAAATGGATAAGAAATCATTTCTTTCTCTAATGGAAGCAAAATGCAGGCTTGGGGGTGCCGCGGTTTTGCTATTAGAGGGTTCTATGGGCAAGTGAGACATGGTGTCAAGTTAATGTCGGGGATCCATCCATTGTTTCGATACGCTGCACGCCGGAGCAAGCCCAACGCATAAAACCAATTCCGGAATGCGCCCCTGGCTAAAGTCCCGGCTGAATCTCGCTTGCCATCCGGGCAAGTTGAGGGTATCTTCTCCAGCTTCTGGAAATAGCTTTTTCCTAATCATTTTAATACTGGAGATTTGAACACATGAGTAAAAAACCTAAGAAAGCAGAGAAAACCGAAGAACCTATAGAGGAAACCCCGGTGGTGGAAGAAACCCTTGAGGTGCTTGAGCCTGAAGAGGAAGCCGCAGCCGATGCCGCCGAAGCCGGCGAGGAAAAAAAGGAAGAGGAGCAGGAAGATTTCAAAGATCAGTATCTGCGCTTGCGTGCGGACTTTGACAATTTCCGGAAACGGACCCGTCGGGAGAAGGAAGAGTGGACCCAGCGTTCATTGGACAATGTGGTGACGGATTTGCTGAAGGTTTTGGATAGTTTTGACCTGGGCATTGAAAACTCCAAAGGTAAAGAATTTACCGAAGACACCCTCAAGGGATTTGAGCTGGTGCGCGGACAATTGTCCGGAACTTTGGGAACCTACGGTCTGAAAGAAGTTGAAGTGGCTGACGGTATCTTTGACCCGAATTTACATGAAGCGATCACCCACATGCCCAGTCCTGAAGTGGAAGAGGGCGGGATCGTGGCCGTGACCCGTAAAGGATATCAGTTAGGGAGCCGATTGTTGCGTCCGGTGCAGGTGGTCGTTTCCGCCGGTGCACCTGAAGCGGCGTCTACCGAAGCAGAGGAGAACGCGTAATGTCAGAAAAAGAAGATTACTATAAAGTGCTGGGTGTCAGTAAAGATGCCAGCAAAGATGAAATTAAGAAAGCCTACCGGAAGCTTGCGATCAAATATCATCCGGACAAAAACCCCGGAGATACCGCGGCCGAGGAACAGTTTAAAGTTGCGACCGAGGCCTATGAGGTGCTCAGCGACGAAGACAAGCGTCACAAGTATGACCAGTTTGGTCATGCCGCTTTTGGCCCCGGACGGGGTGGTGGCGGAGGCGGTGGCTTCGGCGGAGTGGATCTGGAAGAAGCGCTTCGGACTTTCATGGGCGCTTTTGGCGGCGGAGGCGGAGGCGGCTCCATTTTCGAAAACTTCTTCGGAGGCGGAGGCGGGGGTGGACGCGAGAGTTCCAACCGTGGTTCCGATTTGCGCTTTGATTTGGAAATTGACTTTGAAGAAGCCGTTTTCGGATCCAAACGGGATCTTTCCTACTCGGTAAATATCGAGTGTGATGCCTGTGATGGCAAAGGCGCAGCGCCGGGTTCCAAAAAAGAAACCTGTTCGACTTGCAAAGGTCAGGGTCAGGTTTTGACCTCTAACGGTCTGTTCCACATGCGGCAAACCTGCCCGAATTGTGGTGGAGCGGGTCAGGTCATCAGCAATCCCTGTAGCCGCTGTCATGGTACCGGTCAGGCGAAAGGAAAACGTTCGATTACGGTTCGTATTCCCCCGGGAGTGGAAACCGGATCCCGTTTGCGGGTGAAAGGTAAGGGTGAGGGCGGCCTGATGGGCGGTCCTGCCGGCGATCTCTATGTGATTATGCACGTTCAGCCGCACCCCGTTTTCGAGCGCCACGATTTGGATCTGGTGGTGGAGCTGCCGATTTCCATTCAAACCGCAGTATTGGGCGGGGAAGTGAAAGTGCCGACCCTGGACGGCTCTTCTAAAATCAAAATTCCTTCCGGCACCCAGAACGGGCGCATGTTGCGTTTGAAAAATAAAGGGGTCAAGGATCCGCGTGGGTATGGTCATGGCGACCTGCACATTCGGGTAAAAGTCGAGGTGCCCACCCACCTGCATGGCAAAGCGAAGAAACTCTTCCAGCAGTTGGAGGAAAATCTGGGCGATTCCCAATATCCGGATCAAACCAAATTTGCACGCCAGGCGGAAGAATTCGGCCACCGTCGTGAGGAATTGGAAAAACTCCGGGCTGAAAAGAGCTAACGATATGCATCCATGGCTGTCAGCCCCCCGTTGTTTTGTGGATGAAAGTTCATTAAGGCCAGGCATGTTGTCTTTGTCTAAAGCGGAGGGGCGGCATCTAAGCCGGGTCCGCAGAATCGGTGAAGGCTCAGATGTCTCTGTTTTAAACGGTTGCGGAGAAGTGGGACTGGCCAAAGTTTCGTCGGTAGACCGTGACCAGGTCGGTTTGGAGATTGCGGAGGTGCTGACTTTTGCCGCGCCTGAACCAAAACTGACCTTGTTGATGGGGGCCTTAAAACAAACGGCTTGGGACGAACTCCTTAAGCACGCGGTAGAATTAGGTGTAAACCGTATCCTCCGCATTCAAAGTGACCATGCCGTAAGTGAAGTGTCTGCGGACAAGTTGGAGAAAAAAGCCCAGCGCTGGCGGGAATGTATGATCGAAGCCTGCAAGCAATCCGGGAATCCCTGGTGCCCTTCTTTGGATTTCGCACAGAGTGTGACCGAGGCTTGCGGGGACGTAAAAGGTATATCCTGTCAGTTCTTTGCCGGCTTAATGGAAGATGCACGGCCCCTTTCCGACTGTTTACAGGCGGATGCTGTCGGGGAAATCTGTTTGTGGGTGGGACCGGAGGGGGATTTCTCGGACCGGGAATATGAATGCATTCAAGCGGGGGGCGCAAAACAAATCAGTTTGGGCCCGCGCATTTTAAGGGCGGAGACTGCGGCCTTGGCCCTGTTGGCCCGGTTGCGGCTCTAATACCCTGGGGAGCGTCGAAATCTCGGGTTCACAGAGGTCCCCGGGAAGGGGAGCGGCGCCACTCAAAATATCCGCAGCCTGAAATTTTTTCTCCTGAATCGCCGTCACCCTTGCTTTGCCAATTTTCCGGCCTTTTCTTAAAATCGTCATTTCGGTATTCACTGGAATCGGTTTCCCGCTTTCAAAAATAAAATAGTGTTCTGCCCGATTCACTTGTCGAATGATTCCCGCTTGTAAGGGGCGGGCGGGCGGAGGGGCTTCGACCGGTTTCGTGCTGCTGCATCCACAAAGGAAGAGAATGGTCACGATGACGTAGATGACGGATTTCATAGGGGTTTTGTATTTCAGACGAAGGAAAACGAAAGGAAATTCTTTTCTTTTTGAAGTTGCTAAAATGAGAATCCGTTCCATTTTAGGGGGGAAGAAGTTCTTGAGAGAAGATTATTTTTAACAAAGCTAAAGAAATGGCGAGAATCTTAATTGTAGATGATGAACCGAGTGTTTTGTCTGTTTTGTCCAATTTATTAAAAGGGCAAGGTTTTGACATTCAGCCCTCTTTAGGAGGGGAGAAAGCGGTTGAATATTTGAATGCGGAGACATTCGATCTTATGCTGACGGATATCCGCATGGAGCCGGTAGACGGTTTGGAGTTGTTGAAAATTGCCAAAGCAACCCATCCCACCATGAGTGTTATGGTCGTGACCGCGTATGGATCCGTGGAAACTGCGGTTCAGGCGATGAAGGAAGGGGCGTTTGATTATGTAACCAAACCCTTTAAAGTGGACGAATTGATGATTACGGTGCAGCGGGCACTGGAATTCCGCAGGGCCCTGCACGAAAACCAGCAATTAAAAGCCCAGTTGGACTTCCGGCATGGATTGGCTGATATTGTGGCCGAAAGTGCGGATATGCGGAAAATTTGCACCATGATCGAGCGGGTGGCTCCCACGGACCAGACCGTACTCATCGGTGGCGAAAGCGGGGTGGGAAAAGAGGTCATCGCCAAAGCGATTCATGCCAATAGCATCCGTAAACAACAGAATTTTGTGCCCATTAACTGTGCGGCTTTGCCTGAACCGTTGCTGGAATCCGAGCTCTTCGGACATGTGAAGGGGGCCTTTACCGGGGCGAGTTCGGAGAAAGAAGGTTTGTTTGAAGTGGCGAGTGGCGGCACCATCTTCCTGGATGAAATCGGGTCAATGTCACTGAATCTGCAAAGTAAACTTTTGCGGGTTTTACAGGAGAAAGAAATTCGCCGGGTGGGGGGGACCCGTGAAATTAAAGTGGATCCACGGGTGATTGCCGCTTCAAATGATGATTTGGAAAAATTGATTTCAGAAGGGAAGTTCCGCGAAGATCTGTATTATCGTTTAAGTGTGATTCCGCTGGTGATTTCCCCTCTGCGTAACCGCACGGAAGACATCATTCCCCTGGCGCATTTCTTTATGAAAATGATTTCCGAAAAGGCCGGCGTGGCCATGCCTGAGCTCTCTCCGGAAGTTCAAATTATCCTCGAAGCCTACAATTGGCCGGGGAATGTCCGGGAGTTGGAAAATGCCATTCGTCACGGCTGTACCTTTGCACAGAACGGGGTGTTGATGACGGATGACCTGCCTGCCCGGGTGGTCACCCGATCCAAATTGTCTTCACCCCATGCCTCCATGTCATTTGCATCGTCGGAAGATTTCCGGGGACGTTCCCTGAAGGGCTACTTACGGGAAATGGAAAAACAGTTTATCACTGATACCATTACGGAATTTCACGGGGACAAGGAAGCGGCCGCCAAGTCACTCAAAGTAAGTTTGGCTACGCTGTACCGGAAATTACCGGACGCAGATTGAGTATTGAATGGGTGGCGGGCCCATAGTTTCGCCCTAGAGCATTTTCGGTTAAATTTGACTTATTGCGGCTGTAAGTCGCACTCTCCAAAACCCGGTCCGTCAGGGCCGGGTGTAAATAATAAAATACATTTGAGCCCTGTATGGGCGGCCCTCTATCTGCATGGCCTACCCGTGAGAGAGTCGCCCATACAGGGCTC
>CAKZLZ010000033.1 GCA_937127435.1 uncultured Verrucomicrobiota bacterium
TCTACATCCTTGTCCAGCAAGGTAGGGTACTTCCAGAAAAACTCCTTTTCATCGTTTTCTTCAAGAAAAAATGGACCTACATGAATTTGAAAGCCTTCTGAGGCTGCTGGTGCTGGCGGAGGGGTTTGGAAGCTAGGCGCAGCTTCTCCATCATAATAACGGCGCAATAAGCTGGTATCTACAACCTGGCCTGTAGTAGGAGCTCCAAACAAAATCCATTGACGGATAACTTCCTTTTCAGCATCACTGAAGAATTTCACAATCGGAGATTTCCAACTGCCGTCTTCCTGCACGCGGATGTAAGCCAGACCGCCCATGCCATGGGATTTGGCGAGCTCAGTCCATTCGTCGATCTGACGGATAGGAACTCCGGCCAGGCCTTTGGCGTTGATGGCTTTCACCGCGCCGCCGCCTTCGATCACTTTGCCGAAGACTTTGAATTTGGTGCCTTGGAAAACGGGGGCGAGGTCCTTCAATTCCCATCCAAAACGCAAATCAGGCTTGTCGGAACCAAAACGGTCCATGGACTCGTGCCAGGAGATGCGGGGCAGGGGAAGTTCGGGAACCGGATGGCCGGAGGCTTCCATCACCGAGGCCAGCAGCCCGTCGATGATGCCGTACAGATCTTCGGCTTCCACGAAGGACATTTCCACGTCGATCTGGGTGAATTCCGGTTGACGGTCGGCGCGCAAATCTTCGTCGCGGAAGCAGCGGGCGATCTGGAAATAGCGGTCCATCCCCCCCATCATCAGCAACTGCTTGTACTGTTGCGGGGCCTGGGGCAGCGCGTAGAAGGTGCCGGGGGTTACGCGGTTGGGTACCAAATAGTCGCGGGCGCCTTCCGGCGTGCTTTTGGTTAAAATGGGGGTTTCCACTTCCACAAACTCCTGTCCATCCATGAATTGGCGGATGGCGATGGACATTTTGTGACGTTTGCGCAGGCGTTCCTGTACCGAAGGACGGCGCAGATCCAGGAAGCGGGATTCCATGCGGAGTTCTTCGCTTACTTTTTCCGCTTTGGCTTCTTCCAAGGGGAAAGGAGGGGTTTTACTGCGGTTGAGAATGGTCACTTCGTTGCCGATGACTTCGATTCCGCCGGTGCTCAGGCGGTCATTCACCATATCGGCCGGGCGGCCACGCACGGTGCCGTTGACTTTGATCACGTATTCCGGACGGGTGGATTTGGCGATTTCGGTGGCGGCGGCGTTGTCATCCGGGTCGCAAACGACCTGGGTGATGCCGTAACGGTCGCGTAAATCGATGAAAATGATACCGCCATGGTCGCGGACGGTGTCGACCCAACCGCATAAAACGGTGGTTTCGCCTATTTGTTCCTGGCTCAATTGGCCACAAGTATGGGTACGTTGCATAATCTTTTCCTTAATAAAATTGGGGGCATTGCCTTATGTCATGAATTTCGCCGGGGTCACGTCAATTCCAAGGGAAAATACGAATGATAGGGGGCTTTCCATCCCTCACAACTGCAGGATTCAGGGGGAATAAATGCCTACGGTCGGGGTTTTGGGCTGAAAAGTACAAATTTATGGAATGCGGGTACCCGTATCCCAAACCGTTCCTAAAGAATTCCTGCGCTTAGAATCAGAATAATGACACATAGGGTGATGCCCGCCAATAGGGCTTTGCCAATGGAGGTATGCCAAAAATAGCTCATTCCCCCCATTAAAGAAGGGCGGGTGGTGATGTCGAACTCGTAGTCGCCCACTTGAAATGTACCCTTTTCAAACATGGCGGTTAGGAGAAAATCGTTTTCCACGGTATCCATATCCATCAGCCTGATTTCTTCAATCAGCCGGACCGGGTAGCGTTTTTGAGGTGAGAAGGTTATGGCTTTCGGACCGCTGAAGGTGTTGTTTTTAGATCCAATCACTTCCCATTTATCCTCCACCCGGACTTCGAGGATATAATCCGGTGCTTTCTCTGCTGAATTGATCCCCAGTATGTATTTGTCCTGATGCTCTCGTCCTTTTCCCACAAATTGGAAGGTAACCGATGCCAGGGACTCACTTCCGTAAAAGACTGCGCCCGCATAGAAGAGCGCTAAGAGTACGAAAACATAAAGTGAGGTTTTTTTGAAAGGGCTCATTTCCGGGATCCCAACATGATGGCCTTCTAATGTGAATCAAATTCATCTGCCATTTCCTGCGCAAGCCTCTCGATATTTCAGGTCCCAGCTCTGAGTTTACCCGGAAGGTGAACTGTTATAAGCCTTCTCTATTAAAACGTAAAATTCGTTTTATTTTTTTCATACTGCGTCTAAGCTCTGACGATGAAATCAGAGGGTAGCAGGCAAATTACATTTCAGGGAACCGGAGCTTCCCGGGGGCTGGCTGTGGGTACGATTCAATTGCTCGGAAATGTTGAAAACAGTATTTCACGCACCCGGATTGACGAATCTGATATTCCTGCCGAAATTGTCCGTTTGCAGGACGCATTGCTTGCGACCCGGAAGCAGCTCATTGAGATTCGTCAGCATGTGGGGGAAACGATCGATGAAAAAGCGGCCGCCATTTTTGACACCCATTTGATGTTGATTGATGATCTGTCTTTCATTGATAAAATTGTGGACGGACTCCGGAAACGAAAAATAAATCTCGAACATGTGATTCGGGATGTGTTGCGGCAATACGCCAAAAAGTTTTCCGGGATGCAGGGGGCCTACATGCAGGAAAGAGGTGCGGACATTAAGGACTTGATGAACCGGATCCTGCAAAACCTGTCCGAAGAAGACCTCCCTGCAGAATTTCAGCATCCGGACGGGGTGGTGATTGTGGCGGATGATCTGCTTCCCTCCGTAACCGCCCAGTTGGACAAAAAAAAGATTTTGGGAATTGTCACCGAACTCGGCGGGCAAACCTCCCATGCGGCGATCATTGCCCGTGCCCTGGAAATTCCTGCGGTGGTGGGATTGGAAGGGTTGTGTGAAAGTGTGCAGACCGGAGATCAAATTTTAATCGATGGCACCCAGGGAAGGGTCATTCTGAATCCGACTTTAGATCAACGGACCCAATACGGCGATCTTGAACATATGCGGGCCGATTTGCTTGAAGGGCTCAAAAAGCATCAGCACCAGCCGGTCACTACCAAAGAAGGAAAACCCTTCCGGGTCTGTGCCAACCTGGAACTTCCCGAACATTTGGACCGCGTATTGGATTCGGGTGCAGATGGAATTGGACTCTTCCGTACCGAATTTTTGTTTTTGTCCCGCCCGGATTTGCCTTCTGAAGATGAGCAAACGGCGGCGTATGAAGCGGTCGCAGAAGCCATGCAACCGGCGAAAGTGGTGATTCGGACGATGGACATCGGCGGAGATAAATTTCTCTCCCATTTACATCTCAAGGAGCAGTCCCGATCCGCATTGGGCTGTCGGGGGATTCGGTTGAGCTTGGCAAGGCCCGATGTCTTTAAGGTCCAGTTGCGGGCGATATTGCGGGCGGCCAAAGTCGGTAATGTTCACCTGATGTATCCCATGGTCAGTGGGGTGGATGAAATTCATCAGGCCAACAAACTCCTTCAATCCGCGGCGGCGGAATTGAAGGCGGAGGGGATTCCTTTTCAACCGGATATTGTATCCGGAATTATGATTGAAACCCCATCCGCGGCCCTGACGGCAGATGCGATGGCCCTTCATACCCGGTTTTTCAGTTTGGGAACAAACGATCTGGTTCAATACACCTTGGCCGTGGACCGTTTGGAAAGAGAGGTGGCTGCTCTCTATGATCCACTCCATGCGGGGGTGCTTAAACTGATTCAGCAGTCTGTCCGATCGGCACGTGAAAATAATATCACCGCCTCCATCTGTGGAGAAATGGCAGGAAGCCCGCTGATGTTACCTTTGCTTATGGGGTTGGGTATAGAAGAAGTCAGTGTGGCCCCGGGATCGGTGCCCCTGATTAAACATCTGGCATCCCTGCTCGAGACCGACGAAGTGGTTTCTCTTGCCAACCAGGCTTTGACCTCTTCAGATTCCAAAGCGGTTTTAGAGGCCAGCCGCCGTCTGCTTGAGAAGAAGGCACCTGATTTAAAAGAATTATTTACCTATTAAAATGACGACGTTACGGAAAACATTATTTGTCGGATGGCTCGCCCTTTATATGGTGATTTGCCCTTTGATGTTATGGTACACGCTGCACTATTTGTATGCCGGGGTTGCCGTGATTGAGACCTTGCCTGAAGGTGCGACTTTGTCTTTGAATGGTCAGGTTCAAGAAAGGAAATCGCCTGCGATCCTTCCGAATCTTTCTTCGGGAACTTACTCGCTGCTGTTGCAAAAAGAGGGGGTTCGGGATTTTCAATTGAACCTTGATGTTAAAGACGGGGAAGCCACGGTTTTGGATCAGATATTGCTGCTCTCTGAAAAAACGGAGTGGGTGTCATCTGTTGATCTCACTTATGATACCCTCATGCCCATTCCGGGGAGTAATTACTTTTTGTTGATGCATTCCGACCGCAAATCAGAAGCCAGCGTTTATTGTACGATTGATAATACTTCCTATCCGCTTTTTCCTCCCAAGATACATGGTTCCTCCATAAAAATTGACCGCATCACCACTATTCCCGGAAGTACCGTGGTGGTGGTGAATCTGCGGAAAAATAATAAGCGGCTGGTTTACCGAATGGATGTGAAAGAACAGCTCGGGGAAGTACAGGATCTTACGGATTTGGTCTCAAATGGAGGCGGGGAGTTTATGTGGTCTGCGGAAAAACCGGATTGGCTGTTTTATTATTATGATGAAAAAATTGAGTTGATCGACCTTAAACGGAAAACCAAAGTAAAGAGATTTGCGGAAGACTGGGTAGGCGTGGGGTTGGGCAAAAAGAATGTGTTTGGCGTGAATGAGAGCGGCAAGTTTTTCCAAACAGATTATTCAGGTAAAATGCTGGAAACAGAGGCGACAGAATTTAAATTTAAAAAAGGACTGTTCGGAAAAACTTCATTTGTGAGGATTTTACCGATGGACAATAATGCCGTGATCCTGCATGAAGTCGGGGGCCCCTTGTGGCAGTCGGAATTGCCCAACTTATTAACCGACCGCGCGGTGGAAGGCCTTTTAATCTCGCCTCAAAGTGAAAATATTGTGGTGTGGACCGCTGAAGATTTAGGAATCCGCTTTTCCGAGGAAGCACATTCTTCTTCACGGATTTTCAATGAAGGTTTGAAAATTCATTGGCTGGTGGAAGGTGCTTCGGAAATATTATGTCCGACATTTATACTGAATGGGTCCAAAATATTGTACGGGCAGGATGGACAGATTTGGCTTCACGAACTCGACTTGGACCGGGATGTTCCCCGCGAAGTCATGAAGATCATGCCCGGAACTGATTTTCATTTTTCAGAACGTCAAGGTGGGATATATGCGCTTGATTCTGAAACGGGCCGGGTCATTTTTCTTAAACTTTTGCCGTCACAACAGAACGTTCACATAGACGACATGCAGGTAGGAGATATCCTCTAATGGACCTCGACTACAGCCACACACAGCTTGAGAAATCTGAAAAGATAAAGCATTCCTTTTTCGCCTTTCTTCCCGGCGCACTCAGTTGGGGAATTATACTGGGATTTGGCATTTGTTCTTTTATGCGTCCGGTTTGGGCCCTGCTTATTTTGATCGTATTTGATTTCTATTGGGTGTTGTTTCTGCTGCACACCTTGATCCTGTTTTGGGGTACAAAGATACATCTGAAGAATAAAAACGCTCCCCGGGATTTAGAAAAAGGGGATGTGTATCATGCGGTCTTCATTCCGGTGGGGGATGAGTCGGCTGAAAATTTACAAGTCCGGTTGGAAAGTCTGCGGCAACAAAAAGCTGATCACGAACAGATCCTCGTCTTTTTTGCGTTGTCGGAACATGCGTCCGCCAACCTGAAGAAAATGGTTTGGGACTTTCACCGGGACCCGGAAAATCAATTTTTGGCGGGGTATATTTTTCCCTGTGAATCCCCTTCGTCGGGGACATGTTCCATGGGTGCTGATCTGAATGCAACCCTTCGATTGGCTTCGCATGTCTTTAAATTGAAGGGCATCCCCGAAGAAAATATTTTGGTGACCTGTCTGGGACCGGAAAGCAGCTTTGACCCGGCCTTTCTTTCTACTCTCACAGATGCTTTTATAGATTGCCCGGACCGTCATCGTCGAGGATTCAGACCCAAAATACAATTCCCCCGGAATTTTTGGGGAGATAAAGAGCATTCACCGGTTTGGAATTTCGGATCGTCCCTGTTGATGGTTTTCGATCGCATTCACAGCTACAATCCCGGAAGTTTTTGCAGACAGAGTTTGTCTTTTTCCACCTTAAAGAAAGTCGGTTTTTGGCCGGAAGGTTTTCAATCTGTTGACTCTGCGCTCTACTGGAAAGCCTTCCTGCATTTCTCAGGGAAATACCAAATTGTTTCACTGAAAGTTGCGCAAAGGCTGGTTGCCGACAGCACAAGTTCAGGGGGGAAGGGGTTACGGAAAACCTGTTCCCGAAATTTTGCCTGGGCAGCCGGAATGGAAAATCTCCCCGTGTTGATGCGTTTACTCAAACCGCAAACCCGCTTGCCTTTCCCTTTAAGAATCTGGCTTTTTGGCAGGCTCATTGTTCAGCAGGTTTCCATTTCGATCTGGGCCGTGTTTTTTGTGGTGTTGGGTTGGTTGCCCGGCGTGGCCGCCGCGATGGGACTTTATTCATCAGTGGCCTATTATCTCGCTCCGGAAATCCTCCTGGCTCTGGGGCTTTTTTCCTCTATTAGTTTTCTGCTCACCTTTATTTTATGTTGCGGTTTGTTGCCCAAGCCGGAGCAAAAGTATTCGTTTGCCTTTTGGTGTAAAAAAATCATCGCAGGGTTCCTGCTCCCCATAGTGTTGCCCTGGTGTTCCTGTGTGCCCTTGCTGGTGACTCAAACCCGGTTAATGTTTGGCAGGACCCGTTCCCGGGATTCTTAAATCCTGGATGGGGTCATTTTCAGAACCTCTTCGGCAGTCTTGCCTGCCTCCCGTAATTCGCGGAGCAGGGGGTCGTGGCACCAGGCGGGTGGGGGAGCGTTGAGGGCGCGGTAAAGGAGAAGCTGCCGGGCGGTGGAACGAAGAAGATCTTCGCCCCGCATCACTTCGCTGATTTGTTGATGAATATCATCCACCACCGATAATTCGTAGGCGGGAATGTTGTCACGACGCCAGGCCTACATTTGGGTCCACTGAGGGTTAGATGCCGAGCAGGGATCGCCGTCTTCCATCCGATATAATCCGTCATTCGGTGAAAAGGATTTCGTACATGCCCCGCACTCCCTGGTGAGCGGAGTCGATGCATACCGCGCGCCCGTCTCTGCGCCAGCGCGGATGCAGATCAACCCTTATGGGCCCCTCCAGGCTGGGCGGTGCGAAATACTTTCCGATCACCCGGCGGGGCCCGTCCCGCCATGGCCATACAAAAAGGGTCCGCATATGTTCCTGGTCGGGATAGGTGTCCGAGAGCATCCAGCAACCGTCCGGGGAAAGTGACATGTGGCCGTCACAGTCGAGAATTCCGTCTCCGATGACCTGCATCTCTTCCGTACGGTCGCGCTGGACAAGATATGAGTCACGGGAACAGCCATGATCTGTCCAGCCCACCAGCTGGTCACGGTCGATCCAATCATAGTGAGAATAAAACCCTGAGTTGGCAAGCACATGCGGGTCTGATCCGTCGGGGTTTACTGTGATCAGGCGTGTTCGCCATTCATGCGGACCGTGTCGCCAGCGGTGCAAAAATGCTGCGCGTGATCCGTCGGGATTCACCTGAACATGATTGAACCAGTGTTCGGTATCCATCCCTTCGTCGGATTGACCCAAACGGGCGGCATCCCGCAGTGACAAAATTAGTGAAGGTTCGCCGCCGTCCAGAGGTACCCGCCACAGGCCGTCCCGGTCCGGACAATTCTGGTTCCCGTATTCGTCATGACCTCCTTCATACCCATAGCCCGGACGGGTTCTTGCCAAACGCGCGAAGTTCAGGCTCAGCGCGTAGCGCCCCTGTGGATCTACCGCATAAACCGGTCGGCTCAGGGTTCGCGTTTCTCCGGTCGTGATATCGAGGATCCGGGAACAGAACTGATTGCCCTCCCGATCGTTGAAAATGATGGCACGGTCGAAAGCAGGAGGCAGCCACTGGAGCATGGTACCCTGCTGCCAGCACCAGGCACGGGTGTCTGCAAGCGGAGTGAAAACGGGCTGCCCTGCGTGTGCGGACTTCACATCGAGAAATCCGACCGTCAAGACATCATCCGGAGAGGGCATCCTGTCCTGAAAAGAGGCGCGACCGGCCAATACTTTCTCACCGGCCAAATCGTAAGGGGATTTTTCATAATACCCGAAAAAGTAACTGTTCCCGTCGTCCGGGGAAAGCCGACATACGGAGGGATCGGCTCCTTCGGATTCAGAAGGAGTGGAATGGAGAGCTGTCTGAAGATGGGTCATCGGCTTGTAAGGGGTTGGGGGCAACCTGAAAAGGGGTACATATTTTCCGGGAATATTATTTTGACATAGATCAATAATGAGTTCATGTAAAATAGAAAATCGATTTTCATTGGTAAAATGTACAATAACTCAGTTATATTTCTGTTGGAGGCGCGCCTCCGGCACCCATCTGATTTCAAAACCAACCCCTGGTCGAATCATGTGCGACTGAATCCGAATCTTTACCCCTGAAATAGTCTACCCCCAGGAAACACAGCTATGAATATATTTAGAATTTCTATAATTTCTGTCATTTATACCTTTGCGCTGAGCAGTGTCGGAGCAGAGTTGTCTCTTTTGAAAAATGGTGATTTTTCCCGGCAAAACGAAAGCGGGGAGCCTGTTGGCTGGAAAACAACCCAAAGTAAGGACACGGTTGCGATCGTGGACGGGGAAGATGAGAAATATGCCAAAGCTCTGCAAGTGACCGTGGGAGAAGCACAAAAAAGTCAGGGACAGGTTCTTCAGCGTTTTACTATTAAAGAAAATCATATTTATCGCCTGTCCGGCGCAATGAAAAGCTCGAACGAGCGGACTGGTTTTTTTCAGGTGAAGCTCTACAAAAACAAAAAAGAGTTGAGCCGGCAGTCGCTAGGGCGCAGCAGTACAGCCTGGAAAACGTACACGGGTGAGTTTTACGCGGGAGATGCGGACATGGCGGAAGTGCTGTTACGCTATTACCGTTACGAAAGCAGCGTGGGAAATACGGTGCAGTTTGCGGATGTCTCCTTTGTGGATCTGGGGGAAAAGGTGTTTGTGCCTCCGAGCGTCGAAAGTGCCGAGGTGGTGACCACGTTTTCGTCCGCCGGGCTGTGGATACAATTAACCGGAGATGCCGGAAAAGATATTCAGGCGGGGGTACGGTACCGTGAAGTCGGGTCGGATACCTGGCAACAGGGGTTGGATTTGATTTATATCCCGTCTGAAAAACAGTTCCGGGGGAGCTTATTGAATTTAAAGGAAGGGGCGGCCTATGAGGTGATCTGCAGCATTTCGGATCCCGATTTTCAGGAGGGTGCGGCGCTTGAAGAAAACCGTATGACCTTCAAAACCTGGACCCGGGAGGTTCCGGTTGCCAAAACCATTCAGTTGCCTGCCGGCGTGACAAAGGAACCGCTGGTCATATCGGATCAGGGCACGGCAGAGGGGTGGATTCGGTATGTGGGGCATCCGGACGGGACGGTTTTGGAAACCGGCAAAGCGGCAAAACAGGCTGTCCGGTTTGAAGAGGCCGCGTATGTGCTGTTTGAGCATGTGACCGTGCGGGGCGGGCAGACCCAGGGGATTGTGGTCACTGAGTCGCATCATATCCGTATTCGTCATTGTGACATCGCAAACTGGGGCGATCCCGGCGAGGTCATGGAACCCCTTATTCCCCGTAAGGGACTCTATGTGGATAAAGAAGGTAAAAGAATCAATTGGCATGCAGGGGTGATGATTGCGCGCGGTGCCTCCCAGGTGGTGGTGGAGAATAACTTTATTCACGCTCCGAACGGTACAGCTAACTCCTGGCAGTACGGACATCCGCTGGGACCGCAGGGGGTGATCCTGAACAATTCAGAGGGAAATCATGTGATTCGCTACAATGATATCGTGGGCAGTGAAGGTCACTGGTGGAATGACGGCATTGAAAGTATGTGGAACACCCGGGTGAAGGGCGGACCCTACCGCGACACGGACATTTATGGAAATCTGATCGCGTTCTCGAATGATGACGGCACGGAGTTGGATGGCGGACAGATGAATGTCCGATATTTTAACAACTGGATCCAGTGGGCCTTTTGCGGTATCAGTTGTGCGCCGAACATGGCCGGCCCTTCCTACGTTTTCCGGAATGTTTTTGTGCTGGGTGATGAACGGAATCAGGCAAATTTTGGATTCAAAATGGGCGGCTCCAAGTACAAGAACCAGGGGCTGTCCCTGTTGTTCCACAACACGTTGATCAGCAGCAATGCCGGTTTGAGTACGGGCCATTTTGGTAACGGTTCTTCACCGATCTGGTCCCGGAACAATGCGGTTCACGCACGCGTCGCATACCTGAAAGCGGACCCCAACAAAGAGTATGACCTCGATTATGATCTGGTGGCCGCCGGCAGTATGATTCCCAATCGCATGGGGAATTATGACAACGCGGTATGGTCCATGCCAAAATTTGTGGATGCGGAAAGTGGCGATTACCGCCTGCAGGCTGGCAGTCCCGGGGTGGATCAGGCAAAGCGGATTCCTGGCATCAACGATAACTTCGAAGGGGCATTGCCTGATATGGGCGCTTACGAAAATGGTGAGGATTTCCATCCGGTACCGGTGCGACCAGACGGCTTGTATTTTGTCCCCGCCTTTTTGGGTTTTGAAAGTGGGGCCTCCGCGTCGGTGCTGAAGACGATCAGTTTAAAAGCCCCTGACGCGCTAGGCAGCGGGTGGGAAATTATTGATCAAACAGACTGGCTGAAAATCACGCCGGTTTCCGGTGTCACCGGTGTTGCGGATCAGATGTTGCAGGTAGGTATTGGAAATGTGCCCGAAGATCTGGGTTTGCACCGTGGCTCGTTTACGATTCGAACTTCCGGTGGCTATTTCCGTACCGTACCCGTGGAGGTTCTGGTGAGGCCTGAAAATCCGGTTCGTTTGGTCCTGGAGGCGGAGGAAGCTGAAGTTACAGGCCGATACCAGCGTTTTGAAGATGAGGTCGCCGGGGGAGGGGCCTACCTGGAAATTCCGTATCAAACCCAACCAACTCTGCGTTTTAAAAAACCGGAGGATGCAGACAGTGAGCTGAAATTCACCTTCAAGGTTCCCGAGGACGGGCTGTATTACATTTCAGGAAACCTGATGGTTCCGGGACCGGACGGTCCGAATAGGGATTCGATGTTTATGGCGCTTCATGATGCTGCGTTCACGCGGTGGAATCTTACGCAGGCGGGACGGGCGGAATGGAATGTGCAGAGAATGCAGGGTGGGAGCGGTTCGGATGGCATGGCTTTTGAACTTAAAGCGGGTGAGCATGTGCTCCGGTTACGACCGCGAGAGGTGGGGAACCGGATTGATTATTTGATCATTAGTAACGAACGATGAATCCCTTCAGCAATCTACCTCGGTGCACTGTGAGTACGTCAATAATCCTATATGAGAGCTCCCATGAAAATGAGTAAACATCCATTGAGAAGCCTTTCTGTCTTGGTCTGTCCAGCATGGCGGAGCGCCGCGTTTCAGGATGCACCGGATTCACGAAGGGGGCGTCGGGACGCGGGGAATGCATTCACCTTGATTGAGATGCTGGTGGTCATTGCGATCATTGCTTTGCTGACCAGTCTGTTGATGCCTGTGATCAGCAAGGCGAGAAGCAAATCGATGAATCTGAATTGCCAAAGCAACCTGCGGCAGTGCATGGCGGGGTTGATGGAATTTGCCATGGATCACGACACCAACGTACCGCTTCGCTATTATCAAGGGAACGGTCCCGGCACTTGGCGGAGTTGGGCCTATGTATTGAATGGTACCGGCTACATGAAGGATTACAATTCTCAACAGGGGTACATAAAACGCAGAGTATACAGCTGTCCGCTCAGTGCCGGCAAGGAAAGGCAGGTGAACCGAAGTCAGGAATTGGTTTATGGAATAAACTTGTTCGCTTACGGTCCCAAGGGAACCATGAGCGCCTATAAAAGTCTTGAAAAGAACGCCCTTGGATTATGGAAGTTTTCAGGCCAGGACAGCCGAATGATCTATCTTACCCTTTTGCGGGTCCAGGAGCCATCCAACTTTATCCTGCTGGGAGAATCGTTCAGTAACTTTTATCGCAGCCGCTATAATCTTGAGGTGCAGTCCCCGATCCTCGGGGGAGACGACGCCCTTTGGTTCCGTCACGATGACCGTGCAAACGTGGGGTTTGTGGATGGACATATACGCAGCATTCCCCGTGATTCCGTGACCCTTCATATGAAGAACTGGAAATCCTGGTTGTATTATCCACCGGAAACCTAAACCGAGCTTTGCCCTATCGCTTTTTTAATTTTATGAATACCACAACCGCTGAAATACCCGCAGGATCTCTATCCGGTTGTCGCGTGATGCCGGTTTCTTTGAACGGAATTCAGTCGCTGCCGGTTCCTGAATCCGGGGGTGCCATTTGCCGTCTGTAAACGGATAAGAGCAGGGCACGCGCCCGATGGCATTTACACTTTTCCGGCAGCGTTTTCTAACGGGGACGCTGCTTAAGGATGAAGCGTTCTGCGAAAATACCGTCCAGATTCTTATGGGTTGGTTTGGAGGTGTTTCCGCTTTCCGGGTTTCGTCGAACGATGGCCCGCACCGAAGGAATGCGCAGGAGGTTTTCGTCGGTGAGATCTGTGGTGAATTCGCGTAGACCGGAAAGGTACAGTGGCGGGAGGCCTGCCAGTTGTGCATTTGACATGGATGCCGGGAGTCCCACAAAGGATACCACTGCGACCACGTTCTGATGCGCTCCTATGATTTCCATGAGACGGGAAAATGAAAAATCCACCTGTTCTTTGGGCATCATCTCCGGCGGAACTTCTTCTGTTGGAAATGCTGGTGGAACCATAAGATCAGAGGCCTGTATTTTCACCAGATTCAATCTGCTGTCTGCGGGCAGGCCGGATTGAAATCCTTTATAATGAATCAGGTCCAGAGGGTTCTCAGCCTCTGGTATCGCTTCATCGATCAGCAGGACGGTTCCTTCTACGACGCCGTTTTCCGTAATGGTCTTTGCAAGGGTGTATCCGATGGATTCATCCCAGACCGTGTCGTATTTTACATGCTTGGCCTTTCCTTGTCTCAGCGTCTGCAGACCTAATGATAGCAGCACCAGAACGGTGAGTCCCGCTACCGCAGGTTTCCATTTAGCATTGGAACGGGCCAGCATTCCCGTGACCAAGGTCAATATACACAACAATAGAGAAACAAACCACATAAGCATTTTTATCCTGTTTGAAATTTTCGAGAAACCACAGAGGAATGGCTCTGTTACCGGTTTATCTCGTCTGCACAAAATTTAGTGTGTGCAGGTTTTTTTTCTGTTGTTGGGGGACCGTAGAATACATAAAATGGCTACCAGGGGGTACCTGGTAGCCAGTAATAGACGGAGGTTTATTTATTTTCTACTATTGAAACGCCTAACTCCGAACAGGGCTGCCATTCCGGATAAAACTAAAATGACGCTGGAAGGCTCCGGTATCGTGCTGACAGTAATATTATCCAGATGGGAGTATTCTCCAGGGCTACCGGTAGCTGTCTCAAACCGCATCTGGAAAGTTGTCGCTGACAGTGTACCTGCATAATAGCTTTCAGGAACCGTGATGGCGTAACTCATCCAATTTGGATTTGAATATGAACCAGTTGCCGGCGCTCCAATCGCGATTGTGGTGCCGGAATATGTCGAAATTGTCCCATCGGGTACGCCTGCATCTGTGAGAACGGTCTGATAGCCGTCGCCCTGCCCGAAATCGACTTTGAACGTGAACTTATCATTTATCTCTACAGAGGAATCGACTTTCCAATCAAAAGTGAAAAGCAGATCTCCACCACCGGTAATCGTAACCGCGGTCTTCTGATTCGCCCATCGGGGATCATCTCTTAAAAAGAGGCTTTGATTTCCATCTGAAGCCGTATCACTAAGAATTTCAACCAGGGTTGAGCTTGAGCGATTCCAGTTTGCAGGAGTTCCCCCCGTTTCCGAGTGTGTCGTTGCCGTCGTTACCGGCGTTTCAAAGGAATCCACAAATAGAATATCTGCGTGACTGTGCGTGATTCCAAATATTCCGCACAGTAGTAGGGTCATTATGGTTTTGTTCATGATTTCGCTCCTTATTCTGCGCATTGTTTTGCGCATTTGATTTCTAAGTATTTTAAGATAAGTTTACTCTGTTTGAGGTTACTGCCGTTGTGAGTTAGGGTTTCGGTGGGGGTGGGGCCGTTGATTCCCGCTCGACCAGTTCTACCGGAATGGTTATACGCTGTGCCGGCGCTTCGGTGCCCGCTTCGATGTGCGCCATCAACAATTTTGTGGTTGCCTCTGCAAGTTTAGAAGGTGAAATGGCGATGCAGCTCAAAGAAGGGCGGAGTTCCGCGACCGGGAACTCATTGTTAAAGCAGATGACGCTCAGGTCGTTCGGTATCGAGATTCCGAGTTTCGAGGCTTCCCGAAGGAGCCGGACCGCATGAAGGTGATCGTAAACGATGACCGCCGTCGCCTCCTGGTTCCGTATCCAGTGCTGAAGGGCATCGGCCAGCACAACCTTGCGGTCGGTGCTTCCGGTGAGCACCGGCAACTCCCGGCGTTTCATTTCTGTTTCGTAGGCCTGCTCGCGCAGATCTTCCGAGCAATGACACTTTTTGGACTGGGAGGTTAGATAGGCGATCCGCCGATGTCCGAGCTGAAACAGCTGGTCGACGGCCTGTGACATCCCCATGGCCTCGTCGACCACCACGGCCCAGTTGTCTCCGGGGGCGGCCGCATTCATACAGACGAACGGGGTGCCCGACTGACGGAGCAGTTTTTGTGCGTCGTCGTTATCCCCACTGGTGACAACGGCCGCGTCGAAGCTCCAGGGAGGGAGCGCGCTCTGGTGTCTATTGCGATTGGGATAGGAAATGAAGGCGTCATAGCCCTTTTGGTGCAGGTTGTTAACCAATGCCCGGTTGGCTTCAATGGTCAGGCCGCTGTTGGCATGCACACTGGATGAACCGAGCAGACCGATCAGCCGGGTTTTGTCCGCTCGTAGTGAACGTGCGGCGAGTTGCGGGCGATAGTTCAGTTCTTGCGCTTTGCGAACGACCTTTTCGCGGATTTCCGGGCGGAGGGAAAAACTTTTGTCCTGATTGAGGACCCGACTGACGGTCGATGGCGCCACCCCGCAGGCCTTTGCTACAGTGGCGATGGTGACTTTTCCGGGTGGGGCGGTAATAGGGGGCATCGGATAGGATATGGGTTAAAAGTGTATAAAAACACATGAAAATCGATTTTCATAAAAGATGAATCTTCTTGTATGATATGTCAAACGTTAATTCGTAAAAAACTGATCTTTGCGGATCAGTGCATGTCGCCCATCTGAAGCACTTCCTGTGGTGTCTTTTTGTTTTCCCTTAATTCGCGGATAGAGAGCGAGTGAAAACGCTTTGCCAGACGGATGCCCTGTGCATCGCGGACCAGGGGTTCGTGGCACCAGGCGGGTGGGGGGGCGTCGAGGGCGCGGTAAAGGAGAAGTTGCCGGGCGGTGGAACGAAGAAGATCTTCCCCCCGCACCACTTCGGTGATTTGTTGATGAATATCATCCACCACCACCGATAATTCGTAAGCGGGAATGTTGTCTCTGCGCCAAAGGCTGAAATCGCCAAAATCTTTTCCGGCGGTGTACGTCACTTCCCCTTTCCGAATATCGGAAAAGGTGATGGACTCACCTTCCGGAACCCGGAAGCGCCAGGTAATGCCTTCTGGAGAATTGTATTTTTTTTCTGCACCCGGTTTCGCCCGCCATTCAATGGGAAATATCGCTTCGGTGTCCTGTTCGTCCGGATCATCAGGAGGGCGAAGGGCCCGGATTTCTTTTCGGCTTCGGGTGCAGGGATAAATCCATCCGCCTTGCTTAAGTTTCCGCCAGGCGTCGAGGTAGCGGTCGGGCGTTTGGGATTGAAAGCTTACGTCTCCATCCCAATCCAATCCCAGCCATTTGAGATCGTCCAAAGCTTGTTGTGCGAATTCGGGTTTGCAACGTCCGGTGTCGAGGTCCTCGATACGCATGAAGAGAGTTCCCCCTGCATCCCTTGCCCGCTTCCAGGCCTGATAAAATGTGCGGGCATGGCCCAGGTGCAACTCCCCGGTGGGAGTGGGGGCGAGACGGCCGATATAGCGGGATTGGGTTATCATGGGGCTCAATAGGACGTGAACAAATCCGGACGGGCCTGATTGAGTGCTTTTTTGAATCCAGAGAAACAGTAGCCCAGAATGGTTGGTAATTTTACGCTTGTGCCATCTTTTAAAACCATTGTCCCCGGTCCATCCATCTCCTCTGTGATCGATTCAATTTCCTCCAGCTTGCATTCGAACTGAATTGTTTTTCTGCATTTTTTGTCGGTCCATCCGGTTGAATCCTGGGACACCCAAACTTCGTAGGTGAAAGGGGTGAAGACGGCGACCAAGCTAAACAACGAGACGATGATAAACAGAGGCGTAATGATCCACCCCAGTACATGGGGGTTTGCGAGCAAAAGGGAGCCGGAAATCAGACTCAAAGCCGTCCCCACCAGAAAGGAAGGGAAGTAGAAGGCCCGGCTACTTATTTTCTTGTGGTAGATCATCCTGGCAAATGGGCTAGGGCTATTCTTTGTCGATGATCGACCCTTCAAAGGCAATCCGGGGATCCTCCACGTTTACCAATTCATGCAGTTCGTAGACGTTGTGGTACCCGTAACCGTAAAGGTTCAGGTAAGTGGGCACATTCAACGCCATCATTCTAGGTTTGGCCTGAGCTGCAAATTGAGTGGTCGGGGTCACTTTGGGTACTATGGGCAAAACGATTTTCGTGGCAAAGTCCCGCTGATTGCCTTCGAAGTTGTTGTTGCAGTAAATGAGGATGGTGGTGTCCGGCGAGGGGATGAGTTGGGCAAGATTGGCTTGGGTGAAATCAGAGAAGTTTAAGTGAACCGCTCCTTTCACATGAATGCGGTCAAAGCGGAATTTAGATCGGGTATCCAAAATGATGACCCCGTCTTTTTTGCTCATTTTAAGAAATGTATCCAGGTCGATAAGGCGATCGGCCCGGTGTGCTTCTACTTTCTCGACCAGATTTTTATAGTCTTCAAAACTTACTTTCGCGATGGGGTAATCAGCTTCTTCAGCCGCGGCGGAAACAAAGCAGAAAATGAATGATACAAGGGTGACGAATAGGATTTTCATTTGAATGGCCAGTGGGGTTGAGGTGTGGGGAAGGCTGTTTTCATCATATCACCTTTATCAGAATATGTTAAACTTTTCCTTTCAGGTAAGCCTGCCGTTCTGGTTTCGGGAATTTTTCCAGGGCGTAGCGCAGGGTAGTGCGATGCATGAATTGGGCATGTGATTGGAGGAAGTCCTCTAAGACTTGTTTGTCGCGGTTGCCGATTTCTTTGAGCATCCAGCCCACCACTTTGTGGATGAGATCCTCTGGATCCTGCAGTAAAATTTCCGCCAGCTGCAGGCTGTCGTCATAGTCATTTTTGCGAATGTAGTGCAGGGTGGAAAGCATCGCGATGCGGCGCTCCCACAGGCTTGGGGATTTTGCGAGGGTGTACAATGGGGCCCGGCTTTTGTGTTCCAGGTAAGGCCCCACAATGAAATAAGCGGAGCAGTCTACCAGATCCCAACTGCTCAGATATGCGGTATGCTGGAGATAGAAATTGTAGACCGCGGTTTTTTCATTCTCATCCGCACATTTATATTTTTGAACCAGAATGAGCAGAGCCAGCAATCGTGATTCGTGGAAAGGGGAGGTCAGAAGTTCAGGAACTTCATTCAGGGGGAGCGTGCTGTTTTGTTTAGCCAGCTCCCGCAGTTTCGGCATGCGGATTCCGAGGGTTTCGGTTTCTTTTTCGCCGAGTTTATGGAAGCGTTTCGCCTTCCCGGCTTTCTCCGGGTCTGCGAGGGCTTTTAATTGTGCTTCGAGAGAGTGGGCTGAATTCATCCCCCGAAACACATCAGATCCTTACTCTGAACGCCATACTTTTATGGAACGAATTGTCATATCACCGGAGCCTTGATCATAGCTGGCATCGGGTTTGGCTTTGACCGCAACGTTGGTGAGCGGATACCAGGTGCGGCCCTGGAAGGGGTTGGCGTATTGCATGGTTTCAACCCCATCGATAAACATCACAATCCATTCGGGATGAACGGTGACGGCAAAGGTGTGAAAATCGGAATCGAGGGTGTTGGGAAGGCCGAAGTCTGACATTTTGATCCGCATGGCATCCCGGGTAAAGGTTCTTTTGCCATGCTCGCCGCCATGGATGTTTGTGGCCAGATTCGATGAAAATTTCCAGGAGCCGTTGTATCCGAATCCTTCATAGACATCGATTTCCGGCGGCCATCCGCTGGTGGGCAACAACCAGAGGGCGGGCCAGGAGCCAAAACGGTTCGGCATTTTAACCACCCATTCCACACTGCCGTATTTAAACTGGGTTTCCGGGGTATTGTGACCCGAGAGCATGGCCGCCAAGAATGGGTATTCTTTAGAACCTTTTTTTGCCGGTTCATCCAGACGGCGGGTGGACAGTTTTAATCCTTCAGGGCTGCGCACAAATCCGCCCATGTCGACGGTTCCATAGTAACCGGTCTCCTGATTTCCATCCTGGGTGCGGCCGTGATGCAGGGAGGTGGAAAGAGAGCCGGATCCGCCTTTGTCATCAAACTGAATCGTTTCGCCGGTGACCGAATACACGGGTTCTCCAAAGGGTTTAAAGGACAAAGCTTCGCGTCCCTCGTCTTCGATGGGCTCATTGACCGCACCTGCTTTTGCGGTGATGAGGATGCCGCCTCCTTCACGTTTTGCCCCATCGGGGACCGAGGATTGAACGGCTTTCACATTGTTGCCTTCTTTCATGCTCCCAACGGCAAAGCTTACGGTTTTGCTGAGGGGGTCTCCGGGCCGGAAGATCACCGCTTTGGTGGTGTCAGGTTTTGCCCGTCCGCCTTGACCGTTGTACACCCGAATATGCGCGACGACGGTGTTCGGGCTTTCGATGTCCATGGTAACCGGTACATGGACTTCGGTGGTGTCGACCGGAACCTCAAAGCTTTCAATCCGGACTTTGGCTGCGGGAGGATAGGCGTGGCCATTTTGATAAATATCGTCCTGGGCAATGAGGGGGAGAGACGCAAAGAGGAGGATGGAGAGCGGTTTACGAAATATTTTCATACGATTTTAAGAATTAAACAGGATGGAGTGCACAGATGCGCAACTGTGACGATAAGGTAAGTATTCGGGCTTTGGCAAGGTGAATGCGTGGGGATTTTTCTTGGGGCGGCAGGTTGTGGGTTGCTTTAGCGGCGAGGCCGCTAAAGATCACAGGCAGGAATGCCTGTGTTACGCATAGCCGAGTTTGCGCAAAATCCAGAAGTTTTTGTCCCAGTCTTTTTCGACTTTGACGATCAGGGTGAGGTCGATGCGCACCCCGTAAATTTCATTCAGTTCAGAGGCGGCTTCCCCCCGGACAGCTTTGAGCACCCGCCCTTTGTTGCCGATGACCATACCTTTTTGCGAATTTTGGCGGACCAGGACATGGGCTTCGATTTTCCATTTTTTATCCGTTTCGACCAGGCTTTCCACCCAGACGGCAATGGAGTGGGGGAGTTCCTGTCGCAAGCGCATGAGGAATTTTTCACGGATAAAATCTCCGATGGCCAATTTCCGGGGAAAGTCTGAAACCATATCTTCGGGGAAGAGCAGGGGGCCTGCGGGCATCGCGGTCATTAACCAGTCGCGTAATTCATCAATATTGAGGCCAATGCTGGCGGAGACATCCATCCAGTGGGGTTGGGGCGGCTCTTCAGTTTCCGCGGTGATTTCCGCCCACATCTGTTTATAGATTTCTCCGGATTTATCGTCGCGATCACATTTATTGAGGAGGAAGAGCAGTTTGACTTCTTTTTCCTGAACCAGTTTCCGCATCCAGCCCTCGACTTCCATGCGGGGTTTTTCCGCCCGGTCCATCACCAACATCACCACATCCATTCCCTCGGTGGCACCGCGGGCCATTTTGTTCATTTGTTGGTTCAGTTGTTTCTTGCCTGTGCTGTGCACGCCGGGGGTATCGAGAAAGACCACTTGTCCCCGCGCTTCGGTGAGAATCGCCCTCACAATATTCCGGGTGGTTTGCGCAACCGGACTCACGATGGAAATTTTTTCTCCCGTGAGCTGATTGATCAGCGAAGATTTACCCGCGTTGGCGGCACCCACCACGGCCACCATTCCGGCATGGGTTTGGGGAAGCGGGCTCGGATTTTCGTTTTCAGGTTGCATGGGCTTGTGTGTAAACGAATTTGTTGGAGACACAAGCATTCTGTACTGGCGATCGTTTTTGGAGGCTTCGGGTTGCGGTAGTTCCATCGTCCCGATGGAAAACGAATGCTTCGGTTTTCCGCGGGGGCCGCGGAACTACGGCTTTGGGTTTTGTAGTTCCATCGCCCCGATGGAAAACGAATGCTTCGGTTTTCCGCGGGGACCGCGGAACTACGTCTTTGGGTTTTGTAGTTCCATCGTCCCGATGGAAAACGAATGCTTCGGATTTACCGCGGGGGCCGCGGAACTACGCTTGCGGATGCTTAGGTTTTCCGCGGGGACCGCGGAACTACGCTTGCGAATGCTTCGGATTTACCGCGGGGGCCCCTGGCCGCTGGGGCGTCCTTCGGGCAGGCGCGGAACTACGCTTGCGAATGCTTAGGATTTACCGCGGGGGCCCCTGGCCGCTGGTGCGTCCTTCGGGCAGGCGCGGAACTACAGCTTGCGGATGCTTCGGATTTACCGCGGGGGCCCTTGGCCGCTGGGGCGTCCTTCCCTGGCCGTTCACGTGCCGGAACGGCACGGGCAGGCGGGCAGGCGCGAAACTACTTCTTTGGGTTTTCCCGGGTCAGGTTCGACAGAAGTTTAAAGAAGGCCTTTTTGCGCGGGGAACTGATTCCCCAGTCACAGGGCAGACTTTGGTATCCCTGTTCAAGTGCGGTTTCACCTTTTATGCGGTAATCAAAATATCCCCAGCTGACCTTTTCGTCGGTGGCGGCAAGAAAGTTGTTTTCCGCTTGCTGGAAATTGAAATGATCATCTTCGTTTATCACAACAGGTTGATTGCGGTAGTGGTCGGAAAGGCGCACTTTCCGGATCAATTCCCTGAGTTTTTCAGGATCGTGAACCCCGTTTCCATGGATAAAGATCAGATCTGATTCCTGTAGAATCTGCGGAGAGGGAAGGACCCCTCCGCAAAAACTGGTTCCCGCATAGAGGGTGTTTTGCGAACGGTCTTTTACCCGTGAAATCAATGTGTGGATTCGGTCAGGCCGGAGGATGTCGTGTACATACTTGGGATGGTCACATTCGTTTGCGACCTCGATGATTACGTGGCGGTCTCCCCGCTCCCCCAGCCAGTCGATGGTATTGTCTAACGCCCGGATGACGGCCGCTTCATCCTGAAGGGTTTGATCCTGTCCAAAATAAAACAAGCTCAGGATACAAACCATTCCCAATCGGTCCGCTTCATTCAGAATCTTGGCAAGTCTATCCAGATATGGGCGCTTCAGACTTCCATCCGCCCGGTACGCCGAATTGAGCCAGAGTTGTTGCTGGCTGTACCCTTCCGGATTCCCTCCCTGCATCCCGAGAGTGAAGGCAAGCAACCCATGGGCCCGCCAGGCCGGCATGGCTGCCACGAAGGCGTCGGTGTTCCGCGCCGGATCCCAAGTGGCATCCGGCGTGTCCCAGCGGCGTCGGGTCTGAGGATTTTCGTCGTCGAATATACCCTGAATCATTCGGCTGTTCGGCAACAGTCCCTGCATGCGGTCATTCCCCGGAAAGGTGATTTGACCGTTGATGCAAAAGAGGTCTTTTCGAATTTCCAAATAAGTATTTTTCCGCATAGTTGTTCGGGGGGAATTGTTGTATTGAACTTGTTCATCTTTCTTCTGACTGTCAAGGATGTCCCGTGAGCCACAAAATGAATTTAACTGACACTGCTTTAAACTTTTTTTCATATCCACGAGTAGAGGATCCCTTTTCATGGCGGGAAAACCCGGCACAACATCTGGCCGGCAGACATGACTGTTCGCTGGGGGAGTGGGGGCCCTACAACAAGCGGTTTTTCGGTATCAGTCATTTGCCGGGACCGGAAGGGGTGCGGGTCGATTGGGTGGTGGTGCCGGAATTACACCGCCGAAGTTTTGCGGTTCCCTCCGCATTGCGGGAGGCGGGGTATTTGCCCTGGCAGGCGGATCCGGAATTGCGGAGCTACAGTTACCGTCAGCAGATTTTGGATAAGGACCGGCTGTATGCGGATGTTTCGTTTGAAACCCGGGCCGACGGTCGCTGTCTGATCGGCATTGACCTGGTTAATCAGACGGATCTCGCGCATGATGTGCGTTTGCATTTGCTGGCGGGACTCCAGCCTTTGGCTACCGGTTCGTGGTCGCCGAAGCTGATTCAGGCCGCCCGAATCCGTTTGCCGGAGGAAAGTCTTTGGATGGATGCCTTGTCTTATACGAGTGCCACCCTCGGCGGCCTGCCCGGTTGCGAAGGTCTGGCGAACGACGCGCGACGTCAGGGAGAAATGTTGGCGGACGGGTTGGTGGACGGACAGGGGATGCACTGGCCGGCGGATCGTGAGGGGGGGGCACAAGCGGTCTACCATTTTCCTGCGGAGAAGAAATGGACGTCCTTTCAGTTGCGTGTGCTCTCCAAATCTCCGGAAGTTCAAGCTCAAGTGATGATGGGAGATCAGCGTTTGGATCTGGTTCTTCGTTCCGGTGAACTGAGTGCGCCCTTTCCTGTTCCCGAAGGAACTGCTGCATGTACCCTGTGTTTTCCCGGTGGAGAAGAACTGATCTTGGATGGTTGGGTTTTGAATGGAGGGGGGGATTCCACTGCGAAAGTTGTGTTTCCTGATTGGGCTGCGTCGCCTGAAGTTCAGGCGGAGGGAAATGCGGCCGACGTGAGTTGGCCTGCACTTGCGGATGGATATAAAGTCGAAGGGGAGGAGACGATGAGGGTGCGCCGGCTTAAAGGGGATCTGGAATCCTGCCTGTTGTTGTCGCTGCATAATCATGTGTCGGATGAAATTCTGGGAGAAGGTGCCGGTGAGTTTGTTGAGTTTATTTTGCCCATGGTTTCGGTGCCGGCTGAAAATCAGGTGACGCAGCGCTATACGATTTCAGGGAAGTCATGGGGGCGGGGCGCCCCCGATCCAACGGTTCCGAATCGGGGGAACTCATGCCCCCGCGACCCTCAACTTGGAGAAAAATTCCGTTTTGGGGTGGAGCGGCTGGCGGCGGTTTTGTTTAGCAATGTGGTGTATCCGGTTCGAATCAAAGGGCAGAATATCCGCCACCATCCGCCGGGCCGCTGGTGGGATTCGTTGTACACCTGGGATTGCGGATTTATCGGTTTGGGTATGGGGGAGATCAGTCCCCGTCGGGCGGTGGAGATGCTCAACACTTATGTGACGGAAGTCGACGACGTCGAAGCGGCTTATGTGCATCACGGCTCACCGGTCCCGGTGCAATTCTATTTGTATTTTGATCTCTGGCAGAAAACCCAGGACCGGGAGATGCTGGCCTTCTTTTATCCGCGCTTGAAAAAGTATTTGGAATATTTGGCAGGGATCGATCCGCGTTCTTCCACCCGTCCGTATGAACATCATCTTTTGCAGACCTGGGAACTGTTTTACAATTCCGGGGGCTGGGATGACTATCCGCCTCAACAGTTTTTGACTGCAAATGAAGAGCGGCGGAAGCATATTTGTCCGATGGTGGTGAGTTCCCACGTGGCGGTGGCCTCCCAAATTATGGCGATGGCCGCGCAAGAGTTGGGAGAAGATGCCGCGCCTTGGATTCACCTTTCAGCGGCATTGCAAAAAGATATGGATAGCTATGCATGGGATGAAGCCTCCGGATTGTATGGCTATTTGGAACACGACGGCCAGGGGCATCCGCAAGGCGTCTTTCTTGATCCGGTGAGCGGGGAGAATTTCAACCGGGGATTGGATGGTGCGATGCCGGTATTAAGCGGAGCTTGTGATCCGGAACGGACAGACAGAGTTTGGAACGCTCTGGCTGATGAAAGTAGGTTTCAGACGGACATGGGCCTCTCCACCGTGGACCAGCAGGCACCGTATTACTCCACCAAAGGGTATTGGAACGGGGCGGTTTGGATGCCTTATCAATATCTGTTTTGGCGCGGAGCCCTGGATGCGGGCAAGGGGAAGTTTGCGAGGATGTTGGCGGAAAAAGTTTTAAAAACCTGGCAGCGTGAAACCCAAGATGCTTATGCCTGTTTTGAACACTTTATGGTGGAGTCCGGACGCGGGGCCGGGTGGCATCATTTCGGCGGGTTGTCTTCACCGGTTTTAAATTTGTACGCGGCGTATTTTGTGCCGGGACGGATCAGCACCGGCTTTCGCAGTTGGATTCATGATCAGCAATGGTCGGAAGATCTGCGTCAGGTAAAGTTGACGATTTCCGTACAGGTTGGATCGGGCGGGGAAGCGCCGATTTGTTTGGTGTGTATGCCGGAATCGGCGACCTACCGGGTGAAAAGGAAGGGACAACTTTTGGAGGGACTGCAAGCGGATGAGGGTTGTCTGGAGATCCCGCTTTTGATTGAAGAGGGGAAACAAGTAATAGAAATTTTCGGCTGAGGGTACAAATGCCCACAATTTCAGGAGAAAAAATGATGATAAAACAAATGATAACCGTGTTGATGTTCGGCGTGGGTCTTTCTGGAGGAACGGTGAAGGCGGTCGTAAATGAAAATAAGGCCTGTATCAATAATCTGCGTTTAATTGAGGCGGCCAAAGACCAGTGGGCTATCGAAAATAATTTGCCGACCGGGGCGGTGGTCCAGGCGGAAGAAATTTCCGATTATATCAGGGGAGGGATTGCATCCATAAAATGTCCTGCAAACGGGGTGTACACATTCGGGGTGATCGATGACGAACCCTTTTGCAGTATTCACGGAACCATGTACGGGGTGATGAAAAGGGGAAGAGGGCTCACCACCCAAGAAATGTATGGCCGGGAACCCGTATCCGAAGACGAAATGGCTTTGGATGGGGTGCTGGTGGAGATGTCGCTGAAGCAGGGAGGGTTCGATCCTGCCAACCTGAACCGCAAAGGGGCGGAGGGGATGCGTCAGCTTGCCGACAGACTTTTCCCCCAGTCTTCCTCCATGGGCGGGGCAGATATTTCCAGGGAAGTGTTTCAGCAATGGATCTCAGATTTGGGAGCCGGTGATTTCCAACAAAGAGAAGAGGCGGAAAAACGACTGACGCAGGCCAAGGGGATCTACCGCGGAGAATTGGAGTTGGCTGCCCGGGGGACGGATCCCGAGGTGAAAAGACGTGCACAGGAGGTGCTCAGGATTTGGGGTGCGGAGAATGAAAGCAAAGTGCCGGTGGATTATGCCCAATACCTTGAAGCGTTTAAGATCTATGTTGCAGGGATAGAGGATGCGCAGGTGCTTCAAGAGCTTCAGGTACGTGCAAGGGAAGCGAAGGAAGTGGGTGCTGTCAGCGGGGGACAGCTGAAATTGATGGACGCCTGTCTGGATGCCGGAGAAAAGTAAGGAAGAGGCATTTGGTCAAACTTCACCAGACCGTTTATGATGCGGTCCGATTCTAGTTGCGGGCAAAAGTGCCCGCGCTCCATTTTTTTACTATCGAATCATCAGTTCCAGCGCTTTGGCGCGGGAGGGAAGTCTGAGGTCCAGATGCCACTCTGAGAAGTTGTCGAGGTGGCGGGAAATTTCCCGGATTTGGTCCGTTTGAAGGCGCAGGCGGACGGCCTGTTCGGGGGAGTCCATCTCCAGAAAATTTCGAAGCAGAGAAAGGCATCCGTTACTGAGAGGGCGTGATTCGGGGTTGGCGCTTTGCTCTGCGGAGAGGTTGCGTCCGGCACGGTAATCGAAGACGGCGGGGCTGTTGACGTTCTGGGTTAAGTCAGGCGCCAAGCCGAGATCGTCGAGGACTTTGAGCTCAAACCAAAAGAGCAGGGCGGGGTTGATTTGGCCCGCTTCCAATTGGTTGAGGGTTTGGGTGGCGAAAGTGTAGAGTTCTCCTGCAGCCGCTCTGGGGGGAGAGATGCGGTACAGCAGATCCGCCACAAAGGAGGCGCCGGCGCAGGCCCGCCAGTTTTTCCTTAAGCCGGGCCGGGGAATGAGGGGGGAGCATTCGCGAATGAGATGCAGGTCTTCATTGGCTTTGGCATAAAAGAGCAGTTCACAGGTGTAAAAAAGATCATACTGTCCCAGCATCCAGCTTTTGGGCCGCATAGATCCTTTGATTAAAGTGCTGATGCGACCGTGTTCCGAGGTAAACCAGACGACGACCCGGGAGCTGTCCGTTACCGGGAACCACCGCAAAACCAGGGCTTCATCTTTGACGATGGGGTCTGCCAGCAAACTCAAAGCATTTCTCCTTACTCAAAGATCAGAAGAAAACGATTGTAGTTGGATGTCACCTGGCGGGAACTGAGTTCTCCGGCCTTAAGGTAAACGTGATGAAGCATACCTCTGAAGGGAAGGATAAAACCCCCATTGTGGTGGCTGAGGGCTTTCCCCATAATGATCGGCGTCTCTTCCCAATTGCTGAAGGCTCCTTTTACTTCATTGCGAAGTTGCAGGCTTTCGGTTCCGTTGAGGTAAACGGTGAGTTCTCCGGAACGGTAGTTCACCACAATGTGGATCGGGGAGGTGCCCTTTATGGTATCAATCAGGTAGCGATGATTCAGACGGTCATGAGGCGGGGCGTCCGTCATAAAATACAGATAGAGTTCCTTTCCTTCCATGGTCAGCGAAAACTGGGCGGAATCAGGGCTTTCCCCCATCTGGAAAATCACTACCGGGTTTAAGGGGGCCCCCTGAAGATCAAAACTGGGTTTAAATGCTATTTCCGCGCTAAACATACGGTTCCGGGCGATGTCTTGAAGCAGGGGGCCGCACTCATTTGCAGGGAAGGTCACGCCGCCATTAATAAACTTTAAACCTAAAGGTTTGGATTTAATCACGCCTGTGACTGTGGGCGTGAGATCGATCATGCAGGACCGTGCGATCACGCCACGGCAGTTTTTATATCCGGCCCCTTCGAATGCGAAGGGATAAATGTTGGGATTGGCGGAAAGGTTGCTGCTGAGAGTTTGGGTTGAACGGGCCGTGGCTTCGGAGCTGGCGTGGTCCTCGGCGAGCACCGTTTTGAGTGCCTGAATTTCCAGAGCTTTTTTCTCGTCTCCTATGCGGGTATATTCCTTTTGGTAGGGCTCCAGGGCATTCAAAAGCATGAAATTGACTTGGTCTAATTCGACTTGATGCTCTGCGGTCGCTTCCTGCATTTTTGTCAGCAGGGCCTTTTGCATTTCCGAAATGGCTTCGGGCGCCTCCGGATCTATTTCGGGGATTTCAGGATTGAGCAATAACTGTTCACGCAAATCCCGGCAAAGGATGACCCCCTCCAGTTCCCCGTCATCCCGGTAGCCCTGTTCAATCCGCACCAGTGCCAAAATGAATTTATTCAGGTATTCGCGTTGGGTTTTCTGGTGGCGTTGACTGATGTCCTGAACGCGCTGGGTGTAGCTTTCCTGCAACTTTAAATACTGGGTGTCCACATCCTGTGCTTGCAGCCAAGCCAAAGGCCACAGGCATAGACTCAACCACAAGATGAAAGCTGCGGGTCGCATTACAAAAAGGGGACTGTAACTCAATCGGGCCAAGCTTCGGTAATCGCGGCTACAATATAACGGGCCAAATCGTCTGCGGCGCCCGGCAGGCCGTTTTGTTTGGCGCTGGTAAGGTCTCCGGTGAGGGGAAAGTCATTCCGTCCCTGTAATGAGGCATTGCGGACCAGCACTTTTCCGGTGTCATTTCTTCTCATTTCAATCCGTGCGCCCAAGAGCAAGCGGTATTCGTCCGGGGTGGAACGGTTGTCGCTATCGAAGGACAAGGGCTCGATCTTATAAGAAGTTATGGTCACATCTAAAATGGCATCCGCATCTTTCTCGGCCACAATCTTCAGGGAGCCGTCCCGTTGAATTTGTTCGAGGATGGCCTTGGTGGCTTCATTTTCCAGCAGGGGTTCATCGGTTTGGTTGCGAACGGTCGGGACATACACGGAGTTGATGTCTTTGGGTAATTGGGACCCCAGCTGATAACCGGAACATCCGCTGAGCAGCAAGAGGCTACTGACAAGAGCGAGGGGGATAAATCGAAGATGACGCATAGGGGGATCCTGGTTAATTGGCTAATTGGCTTAAGTCTAAAATACGTTCCCGGGCCGGTCCTGTCCATTCCGAATCCGGGAATTGTTCAAGCAGGGAACGGTAGATGACCAGAGCTGAATCGGGGCGGCGAAGAATATTTTCATAATATTCACCCAGCGTAAAGTGCTGACCGGCAAGTTTTTCATACACCTTCTTTTGGCGCAAACGGATTTCATTCACCTTTTCTCCGAGGGGATACCGTGAAAGGTAATGGTCCAGGGTGCTGAGTTCACCTTCGATGGGTCTGACATCTGAAGGGTTCCGTTTCGAAAGTTTTGCGTAGGCGTCGGCCGTCCGGATGACCGCAAATTCGCTAAGGTCACTCTCGGGATAGCGCTGTTCCAGCAGTTTGAATTCCTGAATGGCTTCTAAATATTTTGATTCCCGCAAATAAATTTCACCCATATCAAAGAGGATTTGCGGGGCATCGGCCATGTGCGGGGCGTTGGTGAGCAATTGACGGTACAAGGGGATCGCATCCATCGGGTCTTCGTAACTGGTTAGTCCGAAAAGGGCGTGATAAACTTTATGTTCGGTTTTGCGTGCGCATTCCAACTGTTGTTTGAGGACGTCCGCATACACGAAGCTTCCCACATAGTTGTCGATAAGTCCCTGGTAGGCATCGAAGGCTTTGGGGTATTCTTCACGGGCAAAGTATAAATCCCCTTTCTTGCGTTGGGCTTTGACGGCGAGAGGGTGGTCCGGCCAGGCTTTGGTGAGATAGCCCGCATGTTTGATGGCTTTCTTGAGTTTATTTTTCTGCTCGTAGTCCAGCACAATTTGCCATTCGTGTTCGGGGCCTTCGCGTGAAGGTCCGCCCAGCAGATCAAAATCCCGGGTGCTTTCAATACTTTCATCATAGACCTCCCGCTCTTTGGCGAAAGCGGGGACGGCCAATAAGCAGGCTAAACACAGGAAACGAAGGAAAAAAGGGCGATTCATGGGGCTCTTCTTATGCTTTCATGCATGGGAATCAAGGGGGAAGCGCCCTCAATCATCCTCCGGATCAATATCCGAGGGGCTATGAAGGTGTTCACTGCTGCCGGGGGTGTTGACCACTTTGTATACACACCAACCCAACAAGCTGGACATCCCCAGCACTGCAAATCCCATTACCATCCATCCTGCTGTTGTCATGAGGGTTCCTCCTTTTCTTCTGAAGCCCAGCGTTTGTTGGCTTTGGCAATAACGATAGAAAACAAGATCATCACTCCCACGATAAAGGTGAGGGAGAGAAGGGCGACGGTGGGCCCTTCTTCGGTCACTTTAATTTGTGCGAGTCTGCCGGGCAGCTCCTCTTTGCACCAAAGCGCAAAGATCACCAACAAGTAGGCCGGTGAAACATAACGGATCATAATCATGATTTTACGGGGAACCGGGATTTCCGCGCCGGCGGATAACTCTGCATATCCTTTTTTCGGGCCGATGACCCATCCGAAGATCAGGGTCTGGACGGTGGCGAAAATAAAGATAAAGAAGTTGGCCATCCAGAAATCCACGGTGTCCAGGGCGGTGAGACCTTTGCTGTAATAGGTAATAAAGCCTGTGCCGATCAGGCTGATGGCGCCCAGGAGGGCCACGGAACGCTTACGGTTGAGTCCCAGTCCTTCCTCCAGCAGCGCAATGGAAGGCTGGAGCATAGAGAGGGAGGAGGTGACGGCCGCCAGAAAGAGCAGGAAGAAAAACAGGAATCCGAAGAACGCTCCGGCGGGCATTTGATTAAATACATTGGGCAGGGTCATGAAACCCAAACTGAAGGTGCCAATATTACCGGGGTCACTCAGGAAAACCGGTCCCAAAAAGATGAAAGCCGCGGGGATGGCAATCATCCCGCCCAGGACCACTTCGCAAAATCCGTTTCCGGCAGCCGAGGTAAGGGAGGAGAGGCAGACATCATCGTCAGGTTTCAAATAACTGGCGTAGGTGAGAATCAAGCCAAAGCCCAGAGAGAGGCTGAAAAAGATTTGTCCGGTGGCGGCCAGCCAAACCCCCGGGCGGGAGAGGGTGTCCCAAATCGTATTGTCCCCCTGAATGGGGTTCCAGAGAAACCCGAGGCCGTTTACGATATTTTGCTCTGGATGCGCCGGATTGGCGGGAAGGGTGAGTACCCGGAACAGCACAATAAAGGCGCAGAGGACCAGCAGGGGCATGGCCCAGGCGCAAAACTTTTCAATCCCCGCACTTAATCCCCGGTATATCAGGGCGAAATTGATGATAAAACAAAACAGAATGATGACCAACATGGTGGTTTGCTGACCTGTAAACATGGCGCCGTCTGCGGCCATTCCCAGGGATTCGACCACGAAACCGGTGATTTTTTCAGAGTTGGCTCCCAGTTTTGGAATGGCGCCGTTCAGGAAACTCCAGGCGAAATAGAGACAGAGGGCTTCCAGAATAACGTAGTAGGTATAGATCAACAGGGGCATGACCGTGCCGAGCATTCCCAGGTATGAACCTTTTGAACTCTTGAGTACCGAACTGAAAATGCCC
This sequence comes from uncultured Verrucomicrobiota bacterium, assembly GCA_937127435.1. Classification (GTDB taxonomy): domain Bacteria; phylum Verrucomicrobiota; class Kiritimatiellia; order SS1-B-03-39; family UBA6053; genus UBA6053. Next base: position 30,978 of record CAKZLZ010000033.1, read on the forward strand.
GGAGCGGAGTTATGTCCCAGCTTGCCGCCATACCGTCCCAATGCCCATTCCGACCAGGCGAGGGGAATTCCCACGATGAGAAATGCGACCAGGTAGGGGATCATAAACAATCCCCCGCCGTTTTGAGCGGCCTGACCGGGGAAGCGAAGGAAATTACCCAGTCCGACCGCAGATCCCATCACTGCGAGAATGACACCATAACGACTTTTCCAAGATTCTTTTTTTTCTGAAGACATGGAGGAGACCATGCGTAAGTAGACGCTGAAATCAAGATTTTTGCTACCGGAACCTTCATATTCAGTGGGTTGTTGGGGGCCGCCGGGGGTTTTGGGATGTGGATCCACCGGCAAAAAGATGTTCTTCAACAGCTCCGGCGGGCATTTGAACGACTTCGATGATTGGTGAGTGTCAGAAATAGAACGAAACAGGTTTAACGGTTTAACTTGGGAAATTTTGCTTTCCGAATTGTTAACTGAGGTTTTTTAGTTAGGAAGGTGAATCATACATCACCACACTAGATAGAGCCATACCTATGAAATTGACCCTGAAACCGATTAAAACCCTGTTGATTATTGGAAGTTTCTTTTGCACGTTTATTGCCGCGAAAGGGGAAGACCGCTCCTTACACAACGTTCCGAAAGCCACTGCCGCCCGCTTTAAAGTTACGGATCGTATTTGGCCTGAGAATCCGGGGGATGCCGATGTTTGCATTTGGAAAGATGATAAACTCGGGGCGGTCACCGTAACCATCGATGATAACCAATCAGGTCAAATCAAGTGGTGGATGGAGCAGGGTGAGAAATACGATTACCGCTTCACCTGGTTTGTTATCACCAACTGGGTAGGGAACAATGGGGCGGGGGGGAAATGGGAGCAGTTTCAGGAACTGGTTCAACAGGGGCATGATGTGCAGTCCCACACGGTTTCCCATTTGTCGGATAAAGAATTGGATATTGATGATGAATACCGCATGTCCAAAGAGATCATCGAAGAAAACATTCCCGAACATCCTGTTACCGCGGTGGCTTATCCCGGTGGCGGGCAATCTTTTCGCAACGATCACGCTGTCGCCTCTAAATATTTTGTGGCGGGCCGCGGTACATCCGCGGTGATCAATAAAGTAAACAGCACGGATTACATGAGCGTAAACTCTGTTTCGGGACAATTTGTTTTTAACAATCCGAAAACCTGGGCCGATCTGGGGCACATCATCAATCGCACCCATGAAAAAAGGCTTTATCGGGGATGGTACTGTGTACATTTCCATAATCTCAAACCAAAAGATCAGGCCCATGTTGTTGACGCATTTGAATATCTGAAATCGAACGATGCTGACTTCTGGGTGGGGCTCTTCAGGGAAGTGGCCATGTATGCACAGGAGCGGGACACTGCGGAAGTGGAAACCAAGATCATGAGTCCTACCCAAATTGCGATATCACTCAAAGATCGGATGGATGATCAGGTGTATAATTTTCCCCTCACCGTCAAAGTTCGTTTACCGGATGATTGGCAGGGCGCGATTGCGGGTCAGAACCAAAAGCAGATCGACTGCAAAGTCATTATCCACGAAGAAGCAAAATTCGCGCTCGTGCAGGCTGTCCCGGATTTGGGCACCGTATTTTTGCGTCAAAATTAAATCGGTTAAGATTGGGCTTCAGGACATCGCGCTAAAGCAACGCGTCAACAGCGAGCTGAGGCGCTTGAAAAGCGGAATTGAAATTCCGCACTCCAAACGAAGCACCAATGTATTTGAAGCCGTTACTTGCTGTGAAAGGGCATCAATTGATTTTCCCACCAGGGGAAGAGGGTATTGAAAGCCCAGGACCATTTGGGCTGATTGATGGTGAAAGGTTCGGTTTTTCCTTTGCCTTTTGAGTAGCTGTAATATCCTTTTTCGAGCTTGTATTGTAGGTCAGGGATTCCGACGTTCATGCGGGAGACAATTTCATCCGCCTCGGGACCTTCTTGCCAATACCCTCCCATCACCACCAAGCTGTGGTTGATCAGGTTGGGTTTAAATCCGCTGAGCGCATAGGTGATGGAACTTCGTTTTCCGCCACCATCTTTCGCGTCGAATTCGTAGAGCATGCCGTCAGCTCCTTTATTGGGCAAATCTTCACAACCCGAAGCGATAATTCCGCAGGCAACCCCTTTATACACAATGCCTTTTCCGTTTTTGAGCCCGCAGTTTACTTTGGCACCGTAGGTGTGGAGGGTGAGTTCGGTGTAGAGGTCCATCGGCGACATCAGGGGGGCATTGTGATAGCGGTAGTTCCGGATGTTGTTGGTGATTTTTTCAGCATCGGGGGCTTCGGAATCCGGATGCATTTCCTTCCAGGTAAAAGTCTCATGGGTGTTCATCAGTTGGGCATCTTTCAGTTCTTTGACGAAGGCCTGGTGGTCATAGCTGTCGAGGATTTGATTCACCTCATCCGTCCCCCCGAAGAATACGGTTCCCGCAATCAGCATCCCGAACATCCCTTCGCGGAAGTTGGGGTTCCAACCCCGGTGAAAGTTGGTGCCCCCGGTCATATCCCGGGCCCGGTCTTCGTTTGCATAGGAGGCATCCGCCGTGGTGAAGGCGGAAGAAATGACCGCGGCTTTCATTAATAAGCGGATTTGATTTTGTTCTTCGGGAGTGAGGTTGCGATCCCAAAATTCCGCATCGAGATTCGCCAGAGTATACATCGCAACCAAGTGTAATTCGTGTTGCGCGGGGTATCCACCTGTAGTGGTGAGGCACTTGTCCGGTTTCAGACTGATATGAAGCTGTTCCATCCATTTTTTTTCTGCGGCCTCATCGCCGGCAAGTGCGGCCAGGGTGAGGGGCAGTTGCCAACCACTTTGATGGCTCTGCCAGGTGTGAGCCCCGCCTTTCAAATTACGGTTGAAGCTAAGCAGGGGGGCATCATTTGTCACGGCGATCACTTCGGAAGAGGGGGCCAGTTCCTTTACCTTGTCTGCGAAAGAGTCGGTGGGGCCCGCATGAAGTATGTTGAAGTGAAGAAGGCTCATGAGGATGGCTCCTTTTAAGCTGTGAAGACTTATGGTTTTAGAATCGGTTATCGAATGCATATAGGAACTTGGATTGTGGGTTAGGTATGGAAGAACCGTATTTTTCCTTTAGCGGAATTCAATCAAATATTCCGCGGCCCCCAACACTTTTTGAAGGCGTATTCATACGATACGCTCAATTGCAGTTATAGATTTTGAAATGCGGAACCGCTTTTCGCACCAAGTTTATTTGGCTTTTTTAAATATCAAAAGACTGAATCCAATCAGGAGGCTGATGAACAGTCCTGTCCATTGGGCGAGAATTCCCGGGCCCGGTGGCGTGATGAATAATTCAATATCGTGAATACCTTGGGGAAGCTGTAAGCTGGCAAAAACCGGATCGAGTTTTTGCAAAGGTTGTGCTTTGCCACCGTCGATACGGGCCCGGAGGTTCGGATCAAAATGATCGGAGAGACGGAGGAGGGCCTGGTCCTGTTCCACTTCGACCTGTAAAATAAATCCACTGGGTTTTTGCAGAACATGCAGCACCTTGCCGGCTCTCGCTTGATTGAGGTTGGTTCCGTCGTCAACCGGGAGAAGGGCAAACCGCTCGTGGGGAATGAGGAGTTCCTGGACAACATGCTGTCCATTGGAATTGGGGGCAATGGTTACACCTCCTCTCGGATCTTCCACGATGTCGTAGCTGTAGGCTTCTTTAAAGATCTTATTCATCCCCGGTTGCTGCATCAGCTGTTGGGCGGTGGCCCGGGGAAGTAACAGGTATTTGACGCCGAACTCCTGAAAGAGTGTAATGGTATCGTTATTGTTTTCCGTGAAGTATTGTTGGTAATCGGATTGCAAACGCGGAGCCGCGGTAATGTTGGCGAAGGCAATATGATGATAAGGGAAAAGGTGGGTGAGATAGAAATTGTGCAGGCCCGCGTTGTCGATGGTATAGACCCGTTGCTCTCCCAGATTTTCCTTAAGAAACCCGGCAAGTTTGTTTTCTTTGATGAAACGGGTTTGGGTGGGTTGCAAATAGATCCGGCTCAGCAAAAGGGCATCTACGGAGATGAGCAGAATGAATCCGGCCCATACATATTTCCGGAAGCGCAGGGAGTTGGATGCCATCAGCAATCCGCCACCGGCAGCGGACATCAGGGACAAATGTAACAATGCGAGTTGACGGTTTTGCAAAATCCCTGCGGCCTGTTGTGCCCAGGGGCTGCGGGCGAAGGCTTCCAATTGGGAGGCGCTTTCCGGGTGGATGATAAAACTTCCCGCTCCGGCAACCAGGGAAATGAAGAAGAGGACCACCCCGGCCCGTTTCCGGTTAAAAGCTGAAAACCCTTCTGCAAGCAATGCTTGTAAGCCAAAGGCAGAGAGAATGCCCAAACAGACCTGGAAAACCTGTAAAAACTTATTCGGATTGCGGATGGCGTTGACCAAGGGGAGTTTAAAGAAGAGTGCGTAGAGCGGGGTGTATTTTCCGCAGGCCAGAAGGAAGGTGATCAACAGGGCGATTCCCCAAAAAAGGGTTTCAGCTTTTCGTTCACGGAAGTGGATGAGGGCAAGCAGGGCCAGGAAAAACGGAAGGATGCCGAGGTATACGCTTTCGGATTTGAAGTTGGGGAAGCCTTGTAGATCCTCGGTCCATTCCGGGGATTGTCCGGTGCGGCCGTGATAGGGAGCATCCATGTGCTGGGTCATCCAGCCCCAAAATCCGGGCGCAATCAGATCCATACTTTCGTCGGGTGGAAAACTCCACTGGGTGGCAAAATTCCATTTGGCTTCCGCATTTCCCTCTTTCAGAATCTCCACATTGTTGACCTGGGTACGCATCGCATAGTTGTAGGATTCCCAACTGAAGAGCAGGGCCATAAGCAGGAGCGGTACATGCAGGACCACCCGTTTGCTCCAGCCTGTGTTTATTCGGGTGAAGATGCCCAGGAGCCAATAGGCGCCTAGCAAGAATCCGAAGAACAGGGCCAGGTCGGCCTGGTGCATAAACATCCATCCCAACGATGCCCCCGCAAGCCCGCTCCATCGCCACGAGGCCTTTTGCAAGGTTTGCTCCAGGCAATAGAGGGTGGCGGAAGCGAAAACCAACACCCCGTATTTCTCGATGTGACCGGGGAGTAACAAGGTGAGATTGCTTCCCAGCCAATAGGCAGTGAGTGCACCGGCAATGGCGGGGAGCCCGTTCAATCCACGCAAGCGCAGAAAGGCAATGAGGAATCCGGATGCGATCAGGAGATTGATCGCGTAAATCCAGTCCATAAAGAAATCGAGGGGGAGGACTGTCAGAGTTAAATAAGTCCAGGTGGGAGCCAAATGACCGGCGCGTCCCAAGAGGGGCGCGCCCCGCCAGAATCCCTCAAAGAAGGCTTCGGGGAGTTCTGACTTGTACATACCCATCAGGCCGTAATTGTAGTCAGTGGATTGCAGGACCTGATCCGCAGGCCAGACCACCCGAAAGAGGAGGGCGGCAAAGAGGATAAAAAAGAGGGTGCTCAGAAGGGCAGGGGACTTCATTCGATTGACTACAGACATGTTTTTCTTCTAGACCTTCCCGGCTGGAAGGTCAATGATAGGGAAGCATGAGCTTTGATCCCGCCCCCATTCTTTTGTTTGTCTATAACCGGCCCGCCCATACCCGTCGAACCCTGAAGGCGCTGGCGCAAAATAAAGGGGCCGAAGAATCAAGTTTTATGGTGTTTAGTGACGGCCCCCGGGATGAGACGGATACGGAAAAAGTGAAGGAAGTCCGGCGCATGTGCAAACATTGCAAAGGATTCAAGGAAGTACAGGTCGTGGAACGTGAAGAAAATTTGGGCTTGGCTGATTCGATTATACGGGGGGTGGATGAAGGATTCGCGCAAAATGACCGGGTCATTGTGATGGAAGATGATTTGTTAACCCATCCGGCATTTCTGACCTACATGAATGGGGCGCTGAATGCCTATGCGGGCCAGGACAGGATGATGTCGGTGAGTGCTTATCTGCCTCCGCGTTTCCGGATGCCGCGTCCCAGGAAACACCATCATGACCTGTGGCTGAATCCGCGTCCGATGTCCTGGGGATGGGGGACGTGGAAGGAGAAATGGGCCTCGGTGAATTGGCAACAGGCACAGGCGGACAACTTTAAGGAGCGTCAGGATTTACAAAGTGGCTTTGCGCATGGGGGCGCGGATTTGCCGGGCATGCTGATCGATCAAATGGACGGGCGTATCAATTCCTGGGCGGTACGCTTTGCCTATGCGCATTACCGCAGCGACCGCTATTCGCTTTTGCCGGCGGAGAGTTATGTGAAGCCCATCGGGTTTGACGGGAGTGGCATCCATTGTCGGCCGAATCCAACCCGCTGGTTTGAAAGCACCAAAGGGGCGGTTAAAAATCCGGAGTTCCCCGAACATCCAGAAGTGGATCAAAATTTAAACCGGGCATTAAGAAAAAGTTTCGACCGGCATCATCAACTCGCCCAATGGCTGGGAGTTCATTAATGGTACCCCGTATCGAACGAGAAGGCGTGCCCGGAGATCTCCGCTTTAAGTTACCCTGCCGGGATTTGGGGAAACTTAAAAATTTGGGATGGATCCCGCTGGCCGGTTGTATCTTCCTCTTTCTGATGGCGGTAGGCTGGGGAGATGACTTGGCCCGGGAGTTGTGGGAGGATCTTCCCCGGAACTGGCGTGAAATAGAGGTTGCGGATTGTCTGCCGGCGTTGTTTCTGATCCCTTCACTGATCATGATATTTTTGGGGCTGAAATTGTTAAAGACCGGGGCAGTGATTTTAGGCAACCGGACCTGGACGGAAGTACGGGTCACACATACGCATTTACGGGTGAAAGAGCATTTTGGCGCATGGACGAAAAAACGGAAATTTCCGGTTCAGTCCATCACCGGTTTATCGATGGCGGAAGGGTTCGGTGACAAAAAGGATGATACGGAAGTGCCGGACAAGTTCTCCGCCATGATCCCTGAGGATCTCTGGTCCCTGTTGGTGTTTCAAGGTGAGGAAAATGAGAATTTATTGTGCGTGGGTTACCCGCAACGGGTGATCAACGAGCTAAGCCAGCATTTGGCGGCGCAACTGCCCGGAGTTTCGAATGTTGAAATTTATGAGGAAGACGAAGAAGAGGAAGCTGAGGAAGGCCGGGTTGGAGATCCGAAACCGGTTAAGCTTCCCCGCGAACCTTCGGGAACCAAGGTGATCCGTGAGGTTCTCCCCGATGGGGTTGCGTTCCAAGTTCCTAAAATGGGACTGGGAAAGGGGAGTCACGGGATGTTTTCGTTCGGGTGCATTTTTTCCTGTTTCCCCCTCGTCGCTTCGGGGTTTATGATTTTTGGGAACGGCGTAGAAAAAGACCTGTCCCTCCTTTTTCCGATATTAATATTGAGTGTCTTTTTCCTGGTGGGGGGAGGGCTCATGTTTGCCGGGCTCTCTACCGGTACCCGCAAGGTGATCATTGCCGCAACCCGGGGGGGACTTCGCATTGAGTCTACGTCCATTTTCGGGGAAAAGGATTGCGAGTGGCGGGTGGGGGAAATCAAGCCCTTGAAAGTGTCCCCGACCGGGACCACTGTGGGGAATACGGCTTTGACGGCTTTGTATGTCGAAACCCAGGAGGGGAAAACCACCGCGTGGCTGAAAATGTTGGGTCGGGAGGAACAGGAATGGATCGCGGCACACCTGCAAAAGGCATTGGATGCTTGAGAAACGGAATCCGAACGCCCCCCCCAAAAAAAATAGTTACATGGCGTCCCAATAAGGTCCGCGAAATTTTTTAACTGATCATTAATTGTATATCGTCGATGTACGATTAAAAAAAGGGGGGGCATAATGGGTTTGCGATTTTGAGGGAGGCGGGGGCTGAATGGTTTCATGGGTTTGTGGGTACGGGAAACTTTACAGCCGATGCTCGAATGAACTTCCTGAAGTTTCATTTGTTCAGGTTTTACATGTGTATCCTGTAAATAATCGTATATCGTCGATGTACGATAAATAAAAAAAGGGAGGGGGATATTTCGGGTTTGCTGCTTGAGAGTGTTTTGATGCAGGATTCTCCACAATTGGGTTGAGGGCTCATCTATCTGGCTTTCCTATTATCTCCGCGTTCAGGGCCTGTTGATTGATTCCGGTTGGGTTTTCGGGCAGGGATGCCCCCTGGCCGCTGGGGCGTCCTCCGGGCAGGCTCGCTCCATTTTGCATGTATTGAGGATGTCTGGGCTTCGAAAACGGGGTGAGGGCATCCCTGCCCGATGATTTTTTGAATCAATCAACATCTCCTTCAGCCGTTTCGACGGAAGGCCTTCAGGCTTCCGGTTTCAGAACCCGGGTTCCGGTACTCCTTCGCGTAAACGCTTCAGGTGAACCATCTAAAGATGGAACTCGGAACGTTCCCTCCGGCTTATACGCGGATGTCGAGTTCGAAGTTCCGTCTTCAGGCGGTTCAACGGAAGGCCTTCAGGCTTCCGGTTTCAGAACCTAAGGTTCCGCGTGCCCCTCGCGTAAACGCTTCGGGTGAACCATCTAAAGATGGAACTCGGAACTTTCCCCCCGGGTTTTGCGCGGATGTCGAGTTCGGAGTCCCGTCTTTAGGGCCTGTTGATTGATTCCGGTTGGGTTTTCGGGCAGGGGGCATCCCTGCCCGATGATTTTTTAAATCCATCCACAAGCCCTTGTGTCGGGAATACCGAACGATCCACCATGGTTCTTGATTTCTGAGGGGAACCTGATAGCTGAATCCGCATGAACCTCTCTATTGTCATTCCCGTATATAACGAAGAAGAAAGCGTGGACCTGCTCTGCGAAAAACTGCACGAAGCGCTGAACCCACTTCCGCTCAAGTATGAAGTGGTACTGGTGGACGATGGAAGCAAGGATAAAACCTGGCCGAAACTGCTCGAGAACAAACAAAAGTATTCCTATTTGCACCTCATTCGTTTCCGCCGCAATTTTGGTCAGACCGCCGCCATGGCCGCGGGACTGGATGCCGCCGAAGGGGAAGTGATCATTACCATGGATGCGGATCTGCAGAATGATCCCAAAGATATTCCAAAACTTTTGGAAGCGATGACCGATGAAATCGATGTGGTGAGTGGCTGGCGTAAAGACCGCAAAGACACCTTTATTAACCGTCGTTTGCCTTCGATTCTTGCCAATGGCCTGATCAGCAAAATCACCGGTGTACATCTTCATGATTACGGTTGCACTCTCAAGGCGTATCGCAAGGATGTGATTAAGGACGTGCGTCTCTACGGGGAAATGCATCGGTTTATTCCCGCCCTGGCCCATTGGGTGGGCGGATCGGTGATCGAAATTCCGGTGACCCATCATGCCCGTCAGTTTGGAACCAGCAAATACGGCATTGGCCGCACTTTCCGGGTGGTGTTGGATCTTATCACGGTGAAATTCCTGCTCCGCTACAGTACCGGTCCCATGCAGATCCTCGGAAAAATCGGATTGCAGATCGGTTTCCTGGGCGGCGCCTTGATTGCCCTCATTTTCGGACTCAATCTTTTTGCCACCCTCACCGGATTAGACTTCTGGGGAGCTGACTTGGTGAAACGTCCGGTTTGGCCGATCATGGGCTTTATGTTTATGGCCTTCGGTATTCAGTTTATCGGACTGGGTTTACTTTCTGAAATGACCATCCGCACCTATCACGAATCGCAGGATAAACGCATCTATGCTGTCCGCGAGCAGGTGCCGACAGGGGAATAATTGATGCCGGAGGGGGTTAGCCCGGAATTGCTGGTTGTGCGCCTGTTGGTGATCAGTGGCGTGTTCTTCTGGCTTTCATTGCTGTTATCCCAAAAGACTGCAGGAGCGTTGAATGTGGGTTCACGCTGGTTGGAATGGCGCCCATTGCCTCATGATTTGACCTTCCGAATGGTGCTGGCCTTTTTCTCCGGATATGTACTGCAACAACTTTTTGGATTGCTGCTTTTTTCCCTTCAATTGGTAGACAAACTGCCGATAGGCATGATTGTTCTACTCCCGATGATATTTTTTCAAGGGCTGATGACTTTTGTGCTTTATTCCCATCTCCACCGTTCAGGGCTCAACCCCTTGGAGGTGCTAGGCATGGAGGAACCCTTCAGGGTGAGGGATCAAATTTGGGGGTTGGTTGGATTTTGCATGTGTCTGCCTTTGGTAGCCATGTCCGCAAAACTCACAGAATGGCTGTATATCACATTCCGATGGGAGTTGGAAAATCAACCCATTTTGGAAATGGTCAGCAATGTAGACGGATGGATGAATTGGGTCTCTTTGTTTTTATTGGTCGGCTTTATCGGACCGCTGTTGGAAGAAGTGGTGTTTCGTGGATTCTTGCATACCTGGTTGCATCAGAAACTCGGTCTGGTTCCGGGGTTGCTTTTGCAAGCCATCCTGTTTGCTGTGATTCACGCGCATACCGCCAGTTTGTTGCCCCTGTTTTGTTTGGCGGTGTTGTTGGGCCTGGTTTATATTTACACCCGACGGTTGATGGCCTGTGTCTGGGTCCATGCCCTCTACAATACCATGACCTTGATTGTGACCTTTTTCTTTTCGGGTGGGGAGATGGCAGGATGAAAACATTTCAGTCCGCATCTCCGTCAGAAACCCGGAATTACGCATCCGAATTTGTGAAATCACTGGGACAACATGCGGTGATTCTTTTGGGAGGCGACCTGGGTGCAGGAAAAACCTGCTTTGTGCAGGGCATGGCGGAAGGATTGGGATGGACCGGCCCCGTGACCAGTCCCACCTACGGATTGGTTCAGGAATTCCGATGCAGTCCTCCCTTGATTCACGCCGACTTGTATCGGCTGAATACGCCGTCCCAAATTTGGGATTTGGAACTGGATGCCTGGTTGGAGGAGGAGGCTTTGGTGGCGGTGGAATGGAGCGAGCGGGTGCCGGATTTTTGGCCGGCGGATGCATGGCATGTGGATCTGCTGGCGGTCGCAGGAGAAGAATCAGGTCGGGAAATTCGAATTTGGCGGAAGGAGAAAAATGTCTGAAGCGATATTGGCGATAGAGTGGAGCAGCACCCGATTGAGTGTGGCCTGGAACATTTCAGGAGAAGTCACCGAACAGGTTCTGGAATTGAAGCGGTTTCAGGCGGAAGTGGCATTGCCATTTCTGGAAGGATTTTTGGCGGAACTGCCGATGTTTACCGAAATTCGGATTGGTCGGGGACCGGGGAATTATTCCGGGATCCGTCAATCGCTGGCCTGGGCCTTTGGTTATGTCGCCCCGGGCGGAACGGACCTGAAAGTGTACTCTTCCGGGGTGGCGCAGGCAGCCCGAATTTCGAGTGAAATTGAAAAACCTTTCGCCGTTTTAGGAGATGCACGCAGAGGGGTTTGGTGGGGGAGAGTCTTCGGCAATGGGAAGGACGACTGGCGTTTACAGCCGCCGGAAGCCTGGGCGGAAGAGCTGGGAGAAATGCCGGTGTTTTCACAGGAAGCGGCCCGGTTGGGTTCAGCGGCCTTCGAAGTGATTGCGGACTATCCCGCCGCCAAAGATCTGCTTCTGTTGCCGGATGATTTTCCGGAGGAAGAATCGTTGCCGCTCTATTTGCATCCGGCGGTATGAAGCTTTGAAGGGGTTGAGGGGAAGTCGTTCCACGGTCCCCGGGCAAAGGATATTGTTTTCCGCGGGGACCGCGGAACTACATCTTTTGAATGCTTGCGGTTAAAGTAGTTCCACGGTTTCCGTGGCAAAGGGTGTTGTTTTCCGCGGGGACCGCGGAACTACATCTTTTGAATGCTTGCGGTTAAAGTCGTTCCACGGTTTCCGTGGTAAAGGGATGATTTTCCGCGGGGACCGCGGAACTACATCTTTTGAATGCTTGCGGTTAAAGTAGTTCCATCGCCCCGATGGTAAACGAATGCTTCGGGTTTACCACGGGGACCGCGGAACTACTTCTTTGATATGGTTATAGGGGCGTAGTTCCACGGTCCCCGTGGTAAACATATCGGTATTCCGCAGAAATCGCAGAATTACAGAGGTCCGCCTTCCAGGCAGAGCTTGATCAGGTCGTCCACGTGGGCGGTGGCCAGGCATTCGACGGTGTCGGCACCGCCGTAATACATTTTCACTTCGCCGCTGTCCTCGAGGATCATGCCGCCGGGGAAGATGACATCGTTGCGGAATCCGTTGTCGGCTTCGTAATCGGTTTCAGGCGCGAGGAGGGGTTCACGGCTCATGCCGATAACTTTCCAGGGCTCGTTGAGGTCGGTGAGCATGATGCCGGAGCAATAGCGTTTCTGCCATTTGGGTTCCCAGCCGTTTTTGCCGCGTTCTTTATCCAGATCCACGGAGTGGAAAGTATTTAACCATCCTTTCTCGGTTTTTACCGGCGGGGCGCCCGGACCCACTTTGTCATTTGCGGGCGGAAAGTTTTCGACGCCGATGACCAACTGGTTGTTTCCCCAGTAGGCGAGATCGGGAGAATCGGAATACCACATATCAAAACGATCTCTTCCTCCGCGGCCATACACGGGCATGGGACGTTCATAGCGGCAATATTTGCCGTTCACTTTTTCGGGGAAGAGGACCATGTTGCGGTTATCCGGGGCACTGAGGCTGAGGACTTCAAAGTTTTCGAAATCATCGGTACGGGCGATGCCGCCGCGGACACCGTGATTGCTGTCGACGGCGAAACACATGTGTACCTGGCCGTCAATGACGGTGAGGCGCGGATCGTAGGCGCGGCGAATGTCGCCGTCTTTCCAGGACCAGCAAGGTTTGGGTTGTACTTCCCATTTTATACCGTCATCACTGTAGGCCAATCCAAGATTGGTTCCGGTTAGTCGTTCACCGTTTTCCCAACGTTCCTGATCGCTACCGTAATCATTGCGGAAGACCATGACGTATTTGCCTTCATACTTGCAGACCCCGGCATTAAAAACCAACGCGCAGTCATAAGGAACGTCTTTGTAGGTGAGAAGGGGGTTGGCGGGATGGCGCTGTATGAACTTGCTGGATTTCATTTTGTGTCCGTGTTTTTTGATGAATCTTTTTATAGGGAATGACGTTTATACATACT
>CAKZLZ010000034.1 GCA_937127435.1 uncultured Verrucomicrobiota bacterium
CCATTCGCAATACTTGGGGTGCATCATTCAGCAGGCCGAGAATTTTATCCGCAAGTGCTTCAGAATTTCCGGTTCCAAAAAACAAACCCGTCCGGCCATCGATGACCACGGCACGGTTCGCGGGAATATCAGAAACCACTGCAGGCAAGCCTTGCGCCTGGGCTTCCAACAATGCATTTGACATTCCTTCACGATTTGAAGCCAACACAAACACGGATGCGTCTTGATAATAGGGTAAAGGATCTTTTACAAAGCCCGGGAAATCAATCGCCGATTCGCAGTTGCATTGCCGCGCAGAACTTATCAATGGCTGCGGATTTCCTCGGCCCAATATTGTCAATCGGGCCTCAGGCTTTTCTGCATGAACCCGCCCCCAGGCCCTGATGAGTAAATCAAAACCTTTGTGACCGGATCCCTGGGTAAGATTTCCCACACACAATACTTTTTGCCCGTCCCCATTCTGTCTGGGTTGGATTTCAGAAACATCCACCGCATTGGGGACAACTGTCACTTGATCCGCCTGGACGCCTGCTTCGGTGAGTTCCCTTTTTAAATCTTCATGTAAAGCAATCCAGTGGCATCCCTTCCGCAATCCTTTCCATCGCTTTCGTTTCGGAACATCATAACCAATCAATTCCAACGCAGGGGTATTGCGAACTTTCGCCACCACCGGAATACCCTTCGCCAGACTTACCGCAACCCCCGCGAGCCACCCCGTTTCGTGTACATGTATCAAGTCAGGACGTTTATCCAGACTTTCATAATACCTGTGGACCTCACGAATAAATGCAGAGCGGGAGCGGCGCCAAAACGGCACCCCCAACCAAAACCGTATCGCATGAAAATGCGATTCATTCTTTAGCCCGCTCCCGGAGAGTACCCCTTCAACTTTCTGAAGCATTTCCATCCGTGCAGGATTTCTTTTGCTGAAGCGTTCGATACGGACCCCCTCATCTTCCCCGGGGGATTCTTCAGATGTACAGGCGCAAATCACCGTCACCTGATGCCCCAGCTTTACCAGTTCTTTCGCAAGTCCCCGGCATTGCCGCTCCGCCCCTCCCTGGGGACCCGGCCAATAATCCCAAGTCCACATGTGGATGTTCATTGAGAAAATCCACCGGTTAAAAGTTCTTGGTAGTTTTTCGAAAGTTGATCAACGACAAAAGAGATTTCGAAACATTCTGCAATATGCTTGCGGGCATTGTGACCGAAAGCCTCCCGTAAGGAGTCATCCTGCATCAGTTTGCAAAGTGCGGCTGCCGTTTGCACTTCATCACCATGGGGAAGGATGAAGCCGGTTTTATCGTCCACGACCACGGCCCGGTTTCCCGGAATATCACTTACCACCCCGGGCAAACCATAACTCTGTGCTTCCAGTAAGGCATTGGAAATCCCTTCCTTACGGGATACCAATATAAACAGGGCACTTTCACGATAAGCTTCAGCCAGAGAATCCACTCTTCCGGCAAATTCCACCTGCGGGCGGCAACCCAACTCTTCAGCCATTTTTTCCCAGGGGGAAATATCCCCTCCCCCCGCCAAGTATAGATCCCATTCAGGAAATTTCCGTGAAGCAATGGCCCAGGATTTCAACAATACATCGTAAGACTTATGCCCGACACCTTGGGTAAAGTTTCCGACAAAGATCACTCGCTTTGAAAGGGCAACCTCAGCCGTTTTTTCAGGAAGAACCACGCCGTTCGGCAGAACCCGAATTTGATTTTCCGGTACCCCGGCCCCAATCAAATCCACTTTCATTTCCGCCGTCAGCGCAAAAAATGAACATCGCAAACGCCATTTTTTCCAGAAGGATGCAAAAGGAACTTCAGACTGAAAATCATCAAAGGCAGGAAGATTTGCCGCTTTGCAAACCACAGGAATTTTCAGCCGTGATCCCAGCCAGGCCACAAAGCCCGCATTCCAACTGGCCACATGTGTGTGAACCACATCTATTTTTTTGCGATTCCAAAAAATATACCATCCTGCATTCCACATGAAACTGGTAGAATTGCATTTAGCGACCCATCTTTCGAAACAGGAGACCGGCACATGCTGTTTTTCGGTTTCAACCGCTGCCGCACTTTCCGATGGGTTTTCCACAGGGGGGCTTTTTTTTTGAAAGCGGGATTTCACTCCCAACAAAAAATTGACCGCCAATTGCGCCACCGCCACCCGGCGGATGCTCACCCCCTCATTGGCTTCATTCCGGGACAGCCCCCATTGTGAACGGGCGGTTAGAACCATACAGCCATGCCCCTGTCGAACCAACTCATTCGCCTGCAGCCGGCACTGACGTTCCGCCCCGCCTACGGACAGCGGTGGATAACTGTACACAAGCATGCAAATTTTCATTGAGCGCGCAGCCAGAAAAGGTCTTTGCCCAACTGACGGCTTTTCAGACCTGTAAAACGTCCGGATATTGTTTGCAACAGATGGATTTCACTTTCCATTTCTCCGGCTTCCAATCCGGGAAACTTTTGCCGTGAATAATCTCCGCGGTCCCCGTGTCCGGTAACCAGAGCTTCCAGAAAATTATATAAGCGGATATACCCCTGAATATGCAGTCGGTGCAAGCAAAACCAAGGTCTGCGATTCAGTTTGGGTAATGGGCGGGGAAGTTGATCCACCTCATCCAGAATCGCATCACAGGACGTCTTCCCATCCTCAATGATTAAATGTTGAGCCAGCGCCTCGTAGCCTTCTGGCAAATCGACAAAAGCCGCCCGGTCCTTTTCAATCAAAAGGCGGTCCATCGCCGAAAACAATGCGGACTCATCATCCGCCTGCACATTGACAGAGTTAGGCAAATACTGGTCATAGGTCTCAGAGCGCACCGGCCGGTACGCAATCGCCGGACACCCGATTAAAAGCGCTTCAATGCCGGTGAAACATCCATTATGAACCAACACTTCCGCCGCCCGCAGCCAGGGCATGACCCCGCCTTCGTGAATCACTTCCACATTGGGAAGGTCTTTATACAAGTCACGGTAGGTATCATGATTCTCTCCGGGATGGGGCCGGACAATAACTTTCATGTCAGGATACCGCTCGCCTAACTTCGGAATGGCGTCTTTAAAAGCACTGAACAAAACTTCTTTGTGCGCCAACCACGCCCGGGTAAAGGCCTCCACTTCCGGGCTGGTCATTTTCCCCTGAATCAATTGGAAATATCCATCTTCCCCTTTGCTGTGATTGCAGTGAGAAAAGTTGGTATTGACCAAAATAAATTTCCCGTGCTTCTCTTTTAAGGCTGCGGCCTCCTGATCAAACACTCCCCGGAAATCCGGTTTTAATAAATCCATGCGGGGGTTACCGACTTCCAAAATTTTATCCGCCATGTCCGGAAATGCAGCCCCGAGAACATTGGCTTGGTAAGGGCCCCAAGCAAAGAAACACTCACAGTCCCGCAGATCCTCCGGGTTGATTTTTCTCCGGATGTAATCCTCATCATTAAAGAAAACCAAGCCTTCTTCACACCAGGACATCACCCGGTGTCCTTTGGCTTTCGCGAAATGAAAGCCCTCTGTTTTGGAAGGGGCCACGCCCTTTTCAAGTACAACCCCCGCAGGCATTTGATGCAGGCATCGGCGAACCGCATGCGCTTCGCCGATGACCACATTGTATCCGCGCTCCGCGGCAAAGCCCGCCAATAAGGTCTTCGCCTGCAGTTCACGAACCTTCACTTCCACTGGAATATAGATCCAGCCTTTTGACTTGGAAACGGTCGGTTCGGAACTTTCAGGCATTTTGACTTTCAGCGGATTCAGGAAAAGTCAGACCAGGCAAATTGCTGATCTTCCGCGACATCCTGTGACAGCGTTTTTCCAATCACATTATCCCATTCATAGGGAGGGATGCCATCGCCGGGAGATTTCATCGCCAGATTATCGGCATGAATCACTTCTCCGGCTTTCAGGTCACAACCTGCAACCAAGGATTTGCCCATTTTGCTAATGGGGGCGGCTTCACTGGCGTACAATTGTTTTTCACCGTCACCAAGCGCCACTTTCAAGCGACGTAAATCGCGAACCATCTTCCGCATTCCGGTCGGTTCCAGAGAGAAGGCATGATCCGTTCCTTTGTTGGCGCGGTTCAAGGTGAAATGTTTCTCAATAATACGGGCACCCAGCATGTAACCCGCCACCGCCATGGCAATCCCACTGTCGTGACTTGAAAATCCGATCGTCGCTTTGGGGAATTCTTTCGCCAGGGTATCAATAACCCGGAGATTGAGTTCTTCCCAGGCCGGAGGATAACCACCGGTACATTGCATAATGCAGAGTTGGGGATTGATGGGCATAATGGCTTCATAGGCACGCTGCACATCTTTAAGCGTCGCACCACCTGTACTGATGATCATCGGTTTACCCAACGCAGCCACATACTTCAGCAAAGGAATGGTTTTCAGATCTCCGGAAGCAATTTTATACGCAGGTAAATCAATTTCTTCCAGGAAGTCGGCACTCGGAATATCAAAAGCCGTGGAGAAAAAATCCAGTTTCAGTTCATCCGCGTAGCGCTTCAGTTCTAAATATTCTTCACGGCCGAATTCCAAAAATTCCCGGTGTTCGCCATAAGTGGCACCATAACTGTTCCGGTTGTCATACGCACGGTCATACGCTTCTTTGGTAAACAAGGAGCGGTTGTCCCGTTTCTGTAATTTCACCGCATCCACTCCCGCATACTTGGCTGCTTGAAACAACTCTTTACATTGCTCCAGGTCCCCTTGATGGTTGTGGCCAATTTCAGCGATCACATAGCAATCACTGTCATCATGGATTTCATGTTCTCCAATCTTAAAAACTTTTTCCTGATTCATATGTGTCTCCTTTGAAAGGGTTAATTATTTTTTAAGAGTTTCTTTAATACTTTGTAGAATTTTTTCCGCACTCAAACCGTGAGCATTCAAAACTTGCTCATGGGTACCACATACAGGCACTCCATCCACGGCGAGGTGAAGCATAGTGGCTTGCACATGTCCAGCTTGTTGCAGTTGGCTCATCATAAACTCACCTTGCCCCCCCTGGCGGTAATGATCATCAATAAACACCACGGTTTCAAACCCATGAACCTGATCAACCAACCACGCGGCATCAACCTGATTTAACCAGGGAAGATTGATAATTTTCGCCTGCACACCTTCTGCGGCCAACAAGTCAGCAGCTTCCCATGCCTGGGCCAACAGAACGGGGCCATAAGCAAAAATCACCACATCTGTGCCTTCCCGCAAAACGGTACCCTGCCCTTTCACCAGCTTATAATCAGCAGGCAAGGTCCAGGGGATCTCACTGGGAAGAGAGGCCAATCGGATATAGGTACTTTTTTCCGCATCATTCACCGCATATTTCACGGTCTGGGCGACTTCTTCATTGCAGCAGGGTTGAATCAGTTCCAATCCGGGAATTCCGGAAAGTGACGCAATATCGCGGACCGCCTGATGCGAATGACCGGGACCACCGGGTAAAATGCCGGCCAAAGATCCCGCATAAATAATCCGGGTGTGCTCGGTGGCATTGTTATAAATTTGTTCGTTCGGGCGGGTGGAAAGGAAACAGGCAAAGGAATGCACCACCGGGAGCAATCCTTGCAAGGCCATACCGCCTGCCTGGGAAACCATGTCCATTTCCGCAATTCCGCATTCCAGAAAACGCTCAGGAAATTTTTCCCGGAAAGGAATCAGGCCTGTGTCCAGGACCAAATCCGCATCCAAGGCCACCAATTCCGGCTTTTGTTCCGCACATTCAATCAAAGCTTTGGAATAGGCTTCCACCAATTTTTGCGGTGGCGTGGCCGGTGCAGGTTTGGCTTCGTTGGTTTCGCTGGTTTCCAAAGTTAAAACCGGAGCCCCGGCACCTGTCAGCAACGCATTGGCTGTGGCCAACAGTTCCTGCAGTCCTTTCAAATACACTTCCAATTGCGGCGCACCGCTGTGGAAGGTGTACATCTCCACATCCGAATCCATGCTGGTATGTTCCATAAATGAAACCCCACAGCCTTTGACCGTGTCGGCAATCAAGATTTTCGGTTTTCCGGAAACTGCTTTCAGCTCTGAAAATGCAGCGGCAATTGCAGCCGGATTATTTCCGTCACAGCGGGCCACGGCCCATCCAAAGGATGCAAATTTTGCGTCAAGATCTCCAAGATCACTGGTCTTGCTCACAAAGGCATCTGACTGTAATTTGTTATGATCCACGACCACATACAAGTTATCGAGTTTGTGGTTCGCAGCTGAAACCAAAGACTCCCAGATTTGACCTTCCTGCAATTCACCATCGCCGGTCATCACAAAAACCCGCCCGTCTTTGCCCAATTGTTTTTTTCCGAACAACATGCCCTTGGCTTTGGAAATCCCCATGCCGAGCGAACCCGTATTGGTCGGACACACCGGAATCGAAACATCGGGATGACCGGGAAGTCCTTTATACCTTCTCAAGGTGTGGATCAGAGGAAAATCCAATTCACCCAACCCGCTCAACAACGCATAATGCCCGGGGGCGTCATGACCTTTGGAGGAAAAGAAAATATCGTCGGACCCCATCTCTGCGACCTTCAACCAGGTGGCGACCTCCAAACAGGAAAAGCTGCTGCCGATATGTCCCGATCCCGCTTTGGAGATCATATACAAGGCATTGATCCGAGACAAAGTTGCCAACAAGGACACCCGTGTGGATTCATCGAGTTCCAGTTTCCGGACCCGGTCATATTCAAATTTAGGAACGAAGGACAATACCCCGTTCACTGGACTCGTAATTAAATCACCCATAAGTTTTCCTTTTCGTATGTTTAAGATTCCGGATACGGTGTCTTTGATATTCCGGGAAGCTCTGCACTCCCCTGTGACAGATAACTTTCCGCCAACATCCAGTCTTCCGGATGATTAATATCAAAGCCTTCCATTCCCTCTGTTAAAAATGGTAACACAATATTCCCTGCAATAGACCGCGTGCGCCTCACCATTTGCGTGTATGCAATTTCCAAACTGGCATTTTGAACATAAACTTCCGGCAACGAAGCATACTGACTGCTGTGCCAGGGCTGCTCTTCAGGGGAAAGCGGCATCAACGGGTGCATCACGCCCCCGCGGATCACCCACATTTTACCGGGATGCTGTGAACATTTTTCCACTGCGCGGAGAGAATCCGCATGACCATGTTCTGAAAATTCTTTCCAGGCACGCTGAATGGTCGCCGGTAACCGGAAGGGGCTGGTGGGACGCAAAATACTAAAGGATTCAAAATTCCGGCCTGCGGCCTCCAACTGATCCAAAGCCATTTCCACCCAGGCGATATCAGGGGATTTATCACCCGATTCCGCTGCCGGCCGTAAGAAGGGCACTTCAGCTCCATAATGCCGGGCAATCTCCGCGTACTTTTCGGAATCCGTCGCCACCACCACCGCATCAAATACGTTGGAATCCAAAGCTGCCGCAATGGTGTAAGCCATCAAAGGATGACCATTCAAGCGGAGAATATTTTTATCCGGCACCCGTTTGGATCCGGACCGGGCAGGAATAAATGCGACGCAACCGGACATTTTTAAATTTTCTCCGGAGAGTGAATCAGGTTGATATATTTCCAGTCGCTGTAGACATCCAATGCCTCCGCACCGGCTTCCCGCCAGCCCGTTCCGGAATTTTTCAATCCGCCAAACCCCATGTGGGGTTCGCTCCCGTGAGTGCCGCCATTCACCACCACCACGCCCGTTCGAACCCGGCGGGAATATTCCATCGACCGATGGAGACTTGCCGTGTGAATCGAAGCCGTCAGGCCAAATTCTGAATTGTTGGCCAGGGCAATCGCCTCGTCCAAAGATTCAACTTTGTAAAGACAGGTAATCGGACCGAACAATTCATTTTGAGAAATCGAGGCCTCCGCAGATACATTTTCAATCAACGTCGGTTCCATGTAAAATCCGGGATGCACAGCGGAACGGCTTCCACCGGCAGAAATATCGGCGCCCTCCGCCTTGGCGCCTTCAATGGCCGACAGCATATTGTCAAGTTGGCGTTGATTGATCACCGGCCCGAGATCGTCACCCGGCTCCACACCCAACTTCAAGTTTTTCATTGCGGACAAAACCTTTTCGCGCAACGCGTCATAGATGCCGGAAAAAGCGATGATCCGGCTTGCCGCCGCGCAACGCTGGCCCGCATTACTGAAGGAAGAAGCAATGATCCATTTTGCCGCCAGATCCAAATCCGCATCGTCACAAACCACCAGCGCATTTTTTCCGCCCAGCTCCAAACAAACTTTGGCCAGACGTTCTCCCGCAATGCGGTTAATCACACTTCCGGTTTTATGTCCGCCGGTAAAGCTGACCAAATCCACTTCCGGGGCCGAGACCAGGGCCGGTCCCACATCCGCTCCCAATCCCTGCACCACATTAAACACGCCGGCCGGCAATCCGGCTTCATGACAAATTTCCGCAAAAATTGCGGCGGTTCCGGGGGTGTCTTCCGAAGGTTTCATGATCGAAACATTTCCGCAAAACATAGAGGGAAACGCTTTCCAGGTCACGTTGGCAATCGGGGTGTTGGACGCAATAATCAAAGCCGCAATTCCCAAAGGCTGACGAACAGTCAGGACTTGACGGTTGGCCATACTTGCTTCCATGGTCTTGCCATAGTTTCGGCGCCCCTCCCCCGCAATAAAGTATCCCATCTCAATTGCAGCCTGGGTTTCCCCCATCGCATGGTCAAAAATCTTTCCGGATTCTTCCGCCACGATGCTGGCAATTTCTTCTTTCCGTTGTTCCATTCCTACCGTGATCGCCCGCCCCATGTCCCCCCGTTCCACCGCGGTTTTGGCCATCCAGCTTTCCTGTACCGATTGCGCAGAAGCAATGGCTGCCGAAACATCCAAGGTATTCGATTTCGCTACTTGGCAAAGCGTTTCTCCGCTGTGAGGATTTACATTTGCAAAAGTTTCACCGCCTTGCGCGGGAACCCATTTTCCGCCGATATAATTTAAAATGTCTTTCATTGTGCTCTTCCTTAAGATTTTTCGTTACCAAGCGGACCAACCCCCGTCCACCACCATATTGGATCCTGTCATATACAAAGATGCCTCTGAAGCCAAGAAAAGGACGGGTCCCACATATTCAGAGGCATCGGCCATCCTTCCGATAGGAATCCGGGCGCAATACCCGTCCAAAAATTCTTCGGGCTGGTTGTTAAAAATCCCCGCCAAAGTAAGGGTATTGACCCGCACCCCTTGTTTGGCCCAATAAGTAGCTAAATAACGGGTGAAATTCATTATTGCGGATTTTGACACCGAATAGGCCACCGGCTTATAAAAGGTGCCCCCGTCTTTTCGCCGGAATTCGTAAATATCCTGACAGGGCGAAAGAATGCCATATATCGAGGAGATATTGATAATCGCGCCTTTTCCTGCCTTCGCCATGGCCCCGCCAAAAACTTGGCAACATTTAAAGGTTCCGCTCACATTGACATCCATCACATTCTCGAAAGACTCTTCAGGATAGGTTTCAAAGGGTCCCACTTCCTCATCAGGGGCATTCGGCGGAGAATCCAGTGCGGCATTGTTTACCAACACCTCCGGAATACCGCCCCATTCCGTCACAATCTCATCCAGAGCATTTTGCAACGTGGCTTTCTTCGTGATATCCACCACCTTGTGAAGAAAATTCTTCTTCCCTACAAATGGATGCAACTCAGAAGGATGCCCCTCCTCAAGACTTCCCACATCCATGGTCACCACCCGGGCGCCATTTTCCAAAAATGCTTTTGCATAGGTTGATCCCAGTTGCCCCAGGCCGCCGGTGATCACCACGATTTTATTTTCTACCGAAAAAACCGATGGATGACCGGCTTTGGATTGATGGCTGGTTTCATTACTCATTGTTCGTTTCCTTTTTCCCCTTACGGGCATTCCAAATTAAATCACAAAATTCACGTACGGCACCTTCCCCGCCCTTCCTTTTTAAAATGAGTTTTGCCAGAGGACGCACTTCGTCATAGGCATCCGCCACCACCACCGGCAATCCCACCCGTTCCAAGCAGGGAATGTCATTTATATCATTTCCGACAAATGCAACTTGATCCCATGACAACCCCCTTTTTTCCACTTCCGCACTCAAAGCGCTTCCTTTTTCCTCAATGCCATGGAGCGCTTCCATTTTCAGCTTTTCCGCCCGTGCCAACACGACCGGATTGGTTTCGGTGGAAATGATGATGGTTTCGATTCCGCATTTTCTTATGCGCGACAACCCCAATCCGTCGCTACGATGACAGCGAACAGACTCAACCCCCTCTTGGTTCACATAAACCGCATTGTCTGTAAACACTCCGTCGAAGTCAAATACCACAAGTTTAAGCGAGGGTAGCCTATTTGCCAGTTCCATATTCATGGTCATCCTTTTGTGGGGGCATCCGCAGATGCGCCAACCAGATTTAATACAAAGTCCGCAAAACGTTTCCCCGCCAATCCATCAGAATTCCCCATATATTCATCCAAGACGCTTTGTTGCGCATTTGTAAGCTCGCGGGTGACCGGGCAATCCGCATCCAAGACCTCTAAGATTCGTTGTTGTAACACCTCCGGAGATTCAGCGGTGACGGCAGCCCCTCCCAATTCAATTAAACAGTCCTTCGCTTCCGGCAGCAAAGCTTCTGCAAACCGGGGTGTAATCACAGGAATGCCAGCGGCAATTCCTTCCAGACAGGCCGTGCTGTTAAAGGCACAGACCGCATCTGCCTGTTGAAAATATTCCAAAGAAGCGCCTCCACGGGCAATTCGAATATTTGCGGGAAGTTCTCCACCCAGCATCTGATCCGCATGCTCCTTGTTGTGCGGCCCCACTTTAACTTTTATCAATACGTCAATATCCGGCCGACTCCTCGCAAGGGAAATCACCGCTTCGTGGGTTTTCCGTGAAAGCTCCTCCCAAGCCACAGACGGTTGCAAATTCCCATCTTCCCCAAACCCGAACCAATGATTTAAATATTTAGGGTCACCGGGAATAGGCAAGGTATCTGCACCTTCACGTGGCGGAATCCCAATCGGTAGGGGGATCCACGGCAACCCCGCCGCAGCCGTCGGATGAAACGCAAAAAACAACAAGGTTTTGCGGGTATTGGGTTTGCGGCCCTCTCTGCGTAAATGATGCAACGCATCCAGCCGGGGACAACCCACGACTTCAATCTGCTCGGGTTTGCAAACATCCGAAGCTACCAAGGTATGTTTCTCTGTTTCATTATAAACCGTCATCGCCCGCCCACCGAAAGGACCGCGATATCGCTTATAAACATGAATCCAGCCCCGCACCTGTGAGGGGGTTTTTAAGCACTCTTTATGGCAAACCAAAAAAGGAAGATCAATTTCCGTCAGGGCGTGTGCCAGTTCCCGCTCCGAGTAATAAGCCCAGTTTCCACTCAGAACCAAATCAAATTGCTGGCGGTCCTGCAATTTGCGCCATACCTGCCGCAATAAAGCGCGGTACTGCTTTTTGGCCTCATCATACTGATCTGTCAAAGCGTAGTTGTTATCATTTAATTCACGCGGGAAAAACACCCGGCTCAATGTTTTCACGGCCTCACGGCGTAACTGAATTAATTCCACTTCGGGAAAATCTTTAAAAGCCGTCTCCATGTCTTCATTAAAACCGGATTTTGCCAACAACACCATCCGCACTGATTTCCCATTGCCCTTTGTGCGCTGATACAATTTGTCCAGCGAACCCTCAGTGCATCGGCTCAGCATTCCCACGGCTCCTTTTCTACCGAAAAAATCGATGAAATTGGCCAGAACTTTCTGTTTGGTTTGATTATATTTTTTGTGCAAGGATGTCATGGTCTTAAAAATTCGAGGTTAAAGAAATCAAAGGGTAAGGGCGTTTGCAATCATTCGTCCGTGTTTCCTGAAATCATAAAGTGTTTCAAAGTAAACGCGCCCCTGTTGAGCAATTTTCTTTCGCGCATCCTCTTCCTTTGCATAGAAGGCAGCTTTCTCAATTAAATCAGCCTCGGAGTCAAATGCGATATAATGAATTCCCTCTACGGGCTGCTCTTGCGCAGGGAGCTTGACCCTTCGAATTTCAGCACTCGTGAGCATGAACGCCCCCAGATACCAAAGTTCCAAATGACGGTAGGTAAATCCTCCGTAACCCGGCAAAGCCAAGTTCACCTTGCTGCGCCGTATCAAGTCCACATATACGTCTACACCTTGCTGGGCCTTCCCGGGGCCCTCCCACTCTAACGAGCAGTCTTTCCGTTTATGGTTGTACAACCCGCCTTCAAATTTCAGGTTGGATTGGGAAATACCTAAAAGCAATCTCCGGCGGCTCTCATTGGTGTCCGCCCCCAAAAAGGAAACCTCCACATCCTGCACCCCTTCGACCCACCCGGGCTCCGTGACCCGGGTCACGCGAAGCTGATTTCTTTTGCGTTGCACCTTCACAAACGGACAACTAATCATGGTTACTTCTAATTTACGAAGCAGTGTATCCGGATATCCATAAGACGCGGGGTTCTGTAAATGTTCACGTTTAAACACCCGGTCAAATGGCTCCAACTGTTCAGCGGGAGGTAACTCATCCTCTTCCGCATTGTTCACGATCAACCCCAAACGGGTTCCTGCAGTTTTGCGCAGGAGTCCGTTCAGAATGCTTTCCGTAAAGTCCGGACCACTCACACTTTTTCGGTTGATCAGGACCCAGTCAAACGCTTCAAAATATGTGGGAGGCTTTCCCGAGACATCCTGTAAATAACAGAAACGAACATTCGGAAAGGCGGAACAAAGAGACGTTTCGAAAAAACCATCCTGCCCCCCAAGTTCTGTCCCCCTCAATTCCCGGATCCATCGGGGAAGCGGCCGCTCATGAGGACCAGGTCTACGCTGAATATATAAAACGTTCATCTTTGTTCAAATTCGACGCGCTCAAAAATATCCATGTGCCGAAAGGGGGCAGTCGAGAGCCTTTTCCAACGCGCGGTTTGATTCCGCATAGGCATTTTCAATCATGGCAAGAATTTCAGACGTCATTGTCACTTCATGGGTAGCGAATACCCGTTTCTCTATCTTTTTTATCCAGGATTTGGTTTTGGGAGGAAGATGTAGCGCCCGTAGAACCTCATCGGCCACCACCACCGCCCGGGTACCCGATACGGGATTGCGGGGGCGGGTTTGCCAGCGCCCTTTCGCCGTGCCCCGGACATTCTGTCGTGAAGATCCCTGCTCTTGTCGGGGCGGCACCTTCAGTCCACTCCAGGTCTCGAAACGTTGCCAAAACATCGGCGTACCCACCTCCTCCACCGGCAAAAACAAAACCCGCTCCTTTCCAAAGAGTTTCACCAATTCGCTATAGAGCAGGTAATAGTCCAGAAACGATTTTCCATGGGGCCCTTCATCTTTAATGAAGCGCGTCATCATATGCTCAAAATCTGCTTGGCCCGGCTCCCGGCGACGGTTACTTATCTGTGCATACTGCGAACCCAGCCAGTTGCTTTGGCGGCGGAAAGTAACCATGACATGCACCCGCCCTTTTTCTTTCCATACATTGTCCTGAAAAGCTTTAAGGTGCTCCAACGCCATGTGGGTGCTATGTTGAGGGGTCTGCAGTCCAGAATTTGATGGGAAAAAGGTGGCGGGGCCCCGCAACCAATATTCAGAGCTGTAATATACATCTGATGTTCCACCGGCCAAAGTAGATATCCGTTGTGAAATTTCTTTTCCCCGCGAAGTCCGCCATACCTCAGCCTGGTCCTCACAAATCACGCTCCTCAAATCATGTTCCAGGCGCCGCGCACCCTCCACTGCGGAATCGTTCCCCAGAAACCCGAAGTCACGGAACAAGCCCCGTTGAAGATAGGTTGTTGCGGTTTTGGGATACCCTAAATGGATGAAAATATCCTGCACTTATTTTCCCTCCCCTGTCGGTGTGCCCGTATGGTGCAATTGTAAACTCGCCATTCTGCAAAAAGCCCCCTTCTTCGCGATCAACTCCGCATAGGTTCCCTGTTCAATAATCCGCCCCTGATCAAACACATAAAGCCTATCCACATTCGCAACCGAAGAAAGCCGGTGGGCGATAATTAATATCGTGGTGTCCCCATGAATATTTTCAATGCTTTCGGTGACGAAACGTTCTGATTCCGAGTCTAATGCGCTGGTCGCTTCATCCAAAATTAACAGACGGGGATTTTTAAACAGCTCACGTGCGAGAAAGATCCGTTGACGCTGCCCGCCCGATAACAATATCCCCCGGTCACCAATCTGGGTTTCATATTTATCCGGCATCTGGTCTATAAATATATCTGCATAGGCCTGCTTTGCCGCTGCCCGGATTCGATCCATGTTTTTCTCAATTTCACTCGGTGGCAAAAGCGAAATATTATGGGCAATCGTTTCGTCAAACATTACGGATTCCTGTGACACAAACCCAATCTGTGATCGCCAGGACCTTAACTCAATTTCTTCTCCCGGTACATTATCTACATATACCCCTCCCACTTCCGGCCGCAACATCATCGTGATCAGATCAACCATCGTAGATTTTCCAGACCCTGACTCTCCCACGAACGCACAGGTACTGTTCACGGGAATTTCCAGACTCACATCTGAAATCGCGGCTTTTTTCTTATTCCTGTACCGAAAGGTCACCTCTTGCAGCCGAATGGAATCCGATAATGGCCCAATTTCATGATCTCCGGAAACCTCCCTGTTTTTTTCGAGTTTCAGTAACTCTTTTTCGACAATTTCCAGTGAACCAATTTTATTTAACGTCCCCTGCCAGGCCTGCTGTATGTTTAACATGCCCCCCATCGCCCGGTAGAACAACGCAAGGGATATCAGAATAGGGAGAACAGGCTCTTTCAGGAAGGTGATATAAAAAGCAACAATCATCAAAACAAGGATGATCGCTATCGGCTCCATTAATGCCTGCGTGAGTGATTGCGCATAGCCCTGGGTCTTTTTGTAAGATACCAGATTACCAATGCTCCGTACGACCTCCCCCCGAAGATGGGATTGTTGATTGGTGGAAGTAATGTACTTAAACGACTGAATCATCTGCACCAAATATTTATTGAGTTCACCGTTTTCTTTCACAGCTTTGCGGGAAACCAAATAAACTTTCCCATTAATATTCCGAAAAAGAAATAAACACACGATTCCCAACCCGAGAGCCATCAGTGCAAACTTCCACGAAAATAAAAATGCACCCGAAATAATAATCCCGGTTGAGAGCAGGATAGACAGAAATTGTTTAAATTTGTCAAAGGACTGAACCATACTTGTGATCTGAATGGTCAGAATATTCACAAAATATCCGGTATTTTTTTTCATATAATATGAATAATTCATAACCGAAATTTTATCATACATTCGTTGCTTCATTTCCCCCATGAGTTCAGCTTTTAAATAGGCCTGATACGCAAACGCGACATACAACAACACTCCCTTGATCAAAAAGATCAGGGAAATAAACATGAGAATTGCAATGACCGAATCGCCGACACCTATTTTATCAAATATCCCGATTAAAAAGTGGCTATTTGAACTCTCTGCCGCCGGCTCTCCCCCCACGCCCACATCCAGTACCCCTAACAAAGGCAACACCATGGCTACGCCTAAGATTTCCAAGACGGCTGCCAGGCCGGACAGCAAAAAAACGATATAAAGGCGGGCACCAATATATTTTTGATAAATTTTAAAATACTGTAAGATTTGTTTAATCATAAGAGAGAATCGGGCAACACCGTGTCAGAACGGCTTGCAATCCGACCTGTATTTCGAAGGGATTATTTATGAATCAAAACGCACTGGGCTGAAAGCAAATCCAGGCGGGTAAAGGTGTTACGGTTTTCCAAAAATTCATCAATAGCTTTCCGTACACCCGGGCAAGTGTGGCAGTCATAATCATCAAGCAAGATCATTCCACCGGAACACATCTTTGACTCAAATAATTCGAGTCCGTATTTTGTCGGTTCATACAAATCCATGTCCAAATGCACAAACGCAAACCGGGTCGAAGCCATTTCATCTGCACGATCCTGAATGCGTCCCTTATAAACCTTCACCTTGGAAAATTTTGAAAGATACGCTTTAACCGCTTCAAATGAAGTTTCAGAAAATTTTTGATCGTTATGAACTTTGGTATTATCCGAGGTTGACGAAATGTCCACCGCGGCATGACCCTCGAAGGTATCAACCGCATGAATATTCACATCATCTAATCCCATTTTTTCGAGCAACCCTGCCATAAAATACGTTCCCCCGCCTTTAAATACGCCGACTTCAGCAATATCCAAATTTGCTTGATCAAGTTTAGGTAAGTTATTTAGGCACTGATATATGGTAAAAAGCCGGTCGTAATTTAAATATGTTTTTCGGTCTTCCATGACCGTCCTCGCCAAATCTCCAAAGGGCTGCAGGGTGCGGATATCCACCTGTTTCTTCGCAGAACATCCAAAGTATTTCGGAGTTAAATGATAACCTTCCGGCTGGGAAACCCAAACAGTGTCCGCGTGATACTTAACCAATTGAAAACCCAGTTTCCTTAGAATAAAATTTGCCACACTCATAATTTTCATTTGATATTTTTCCTTTTATACATACCTGACCGTTCATCATCGACCGACAGGTATTCTCTTGTCCGTATCCCAAATTTCAGTTCCATGATTCTTCCAGCATTCTGTCATAAGTCTCCTTGGAGATTTTCTCAACCTGCTCCACCTGCTCCGGTTCCAGAAATTTCTTCCGATCGGCTGCGGATTTGTCGATACCTATTTTCGCAGTGAATGAGGAGTCGGATGCGATTTTCATTCGATTGAAAGTTGGCATCGACAGGATCTCTTCATATTGGATTCCCAACATTTCACTGAGTTTCTTCATGGTGGACGGAACATCCTGCAACAATTGGTCGAAGTTTATCAAATAGACATTATCCGGATATTTTTTCACATAATCCAAAGAGGTTTTATAAGTTTTCACCCAAAGATTCATCGACTTTTCCAGGTCTCCATACCGGTCAGCATGTTTTTTTGCCGAAGCGTACCAACTAGCGGGATTGCGGAACATGGTTAAAATTTTCCCTTGTGGAAAATCATGGAGAATCTTGTCAACATTCGTATCCACCACCGCCAAACGCGCTGAAAATGTGCACCAATATTTTACGGAGGCATCTTCTTTGTATAAATCCTGATAGTCCAACCAGGCATTGAAATAAGAAGATACATACGCATCCATCATCCCCCGGTTATCTGTGACTTTGAAATCCTCCATAAATTGCTGAAACAACTTTTTCTGCAATTCCAATGAAAACAAAAAAGGAAGAGATTTTAATACCGAATTCGTATCCGGTTTTTCATGACTCTTTCCCGGCTTTTGATAACCGTCATCTATGTATTCTTTTGTCTGCCGCTCTTCATTGTAGAGATCATAAATTTTTCCCGGCTTCATACTGAGATCCACCTGGGGATAATGCCACTTCTTCGGTCGGCCAATGTTTAACTCACCCGGATGTACATGCAGTTGGGAATGCCCATCAAACAACTGGGACATCAGCGTCCCCCCAGACCTTTGAATCTGCGAAATCAATAACAAGGGCTTACGGACAGGTTGCCGGTACTTTAGCCTGCTTTCAAACACTTTGTTCAATTCTCTACCTTTTTTCAACATGATCGTTACTCCTGATAAACCTTATCCAATGAAATATTTAAAAATGCGGCTACCCAGCAACTTGCGTGCTCGCGCATTCAATTCTTCCGCGCGGGAAATTCTGCCCCTGAGAAAAGCCATTTCTTCGCTGACCTCATCCTCCCTCTCCGGTTTGACCATTTCCAGCACTTGTTCAAGTTCGGATTCCACGCTGGTTATTTTCCTGCGGAACATCAACAACAATCCCTCCTGGAAGATCCGGCCTAAATTGTCCCCGGTTCGGTAATAGTTCCGGCGGTCACCCGGTTTTGTCACTCTCACTAAAAATCCCATGGTCTCTAATTGGCGGGTAGATTCACTTACCGCCGCTTTACTCAAGCCCAACTCTTCTTCGATTTGATCCAGCGACTGCTCCGCTTCCGATAAATACAAATGTACCAACACCTGCCCTAGTAAACGGCCAAAACCAAAATCCTGCGCCGTGCGGCCCCCTAAATCCACCAAGCGCTTCCGCACTTCCGGCGCTGTTGTATCCACGTTTATTGACATAGCATTACTCCAGACTTCGTCCCGGTCACGTCCCAAATTTTACGGACGATCCAAGCGCTATTCACCATGAAAAGGAGTACATTCACCAATATTTTTTATCTTTCACAAAATTGTGAAAGATGTAGAAGCAATATTCAGACCGCGCTAAAAGTCAAGGCGTTGCGTAAAAATCTTAGATTGAATTTCCCGGGATTCACCACCCCTGTAGACGATGAGGATGGATTCATTTTACTTGACTTTCGAGGGAGGGGCGGATTTTTTCATACTCAGCAAGACGCCTCCTGCACCGGGGGCGTATTATCAATGTGTAGGATCGGAAAACACCCATATGATTATTAATCACGAGTACAAATTCATCTTTATCAAAACCCGAAAAACTGCAGGCACCAGCCTGGAAATTGCGCTTTCAAAATTCTGCGGGGAACAGGATGTCATCACCCCAGTGAAAAAAAAGGATGAAGAGTTAAGGCAAAACGCCGGATTCCGCGGCCCCCAAAATGAGAAGATTCCTTGGAAATTCTACATCCCCTCCGACTACATCACGAGCCTGTTGGAAAAGAAACCCCGCCGGTTTTATAACCATGCAGGAATCCATCTGATAAAAAAAAGCATTCCCCGGAATATTTGGGATCGTTATTACAAATTCACCATCGAACGGGATCCCTTCGACAAAGCGGTAAGCCGCTATTTCTGGAGCACCCGCAATGAGAGGCCGGATGGTTTGACGGAATATTTAGATTCCGCTCCCGCAGAACTTCTCTCAAATTGGGAACTCTACACCGACAACGATCAAATTGCTGTTGACCATGTGATTCGCTATGAAAACCTGCAAGAGGAACTTGGCCAACTATGCCAGAAACTGGCACTGCCCGAAACCCTCGAATTACCCCATGCAAAAGGCTCTTTCCGCAAAAACAGGGAGCATTACAGCAGAATTATCCCGCCTGAAGCCCGGAAACGTATAGAAGTTGTATGCGCCAGGGAAATTGCTGCCTTTGGATACAAATGGGTAGACGCCTAAGGCTTAAAACAAACGAAGTACATTCAGGTGTCATCCCGGATGAGGATGGAGCCCGGCATGAAAGCCTAGCCCTCAGGAAGCATGTGATATCCCCCATGAAAGCGTTGAATACGGCCCCGTATATTCCTGAATTTTTCCCACTTGAATTTACCGCTCTCATCGATACCACAGGCTTGGAACCAAATAAACACTGCCAAGATTTTTCGTGATCTTTAACTCCATCGATTTTGCGATCTTTTTCCCTTTCGTATTTTTTACGTATTGGTTTTTGTTAAATCATAATCTTAAACTGCAAAATGCATTCATCGTCGTGGCAAGCTATATCTTTTATGGCATGTGGGATTGGCGGTTTTTATTTCTGATTCTCCTGAGCACAATTGTTGATTTTACAGTTGGAATTGGATTATCCACCTCATTCAAACAACAGAAACGCAAAATATGGCTCTGGATAAGTATCTTCGTCAATCTGGGACTTCTCGGCTTCTTTAAATATGCAAATTTCTTTATCGAAAGCTTCACCCAAACTTTTTCTCTATTCGGCGTAAAGCTGGCCGGATCCTCCCTGAATATTATTCTCCCCGTGGGTATCAGCTTTTACACCTTTCAAACCCTGAGCTATTCCATCGAAGTCTATAAGAAGAAAATAGAACCAACCCGTGATTTCATCGCATTCGCTTCATTTGTGAGTTTTTTCCCCCAACTCGTCGCCGGCCCTATCGAACGCGCGACCCACCTCTTGCCTCAATTTTATCGCAAACGTACTTTTGATTACAATCAGGCTGTCAATGGTCTCCGTCAAATCCTCTGGGGCCTTTTCAAAAAAATGGTGATTGCGGACAACTGTGCCACCATTGCCAATCAAATCTTTAACCACTCGGATGGGTATAATGGCAGTACCCTCCTGCTTGGGGTCTTTTTCTTCTCTTTTCAAATCTACGGAGATTTTTCAGGCTATTCAGATATCGCGATTGGATGCTCAAGATTATTAGGTTTTGACC
This sequence comes from uncultured Verrucomicrobiota bacterium, assembly GCA_937127435.1. GTDB lineage: Bacteria > Verrucomicrobiota > Kiritimatiellia > SS1-B-03-39 > UBA6053 > UBA6053. The sequence goes on from CAKZLZ010000034.1 coordinate 20,184, forward strand.
TTATGCAGAATTTTGCTACGCCCTATTTCTCCAGGGATATTGCCGAATTTTGGCGCCGCTGGCACATATCACTCTCTACTTGGTTTCGTGACTACCTCTACATTCCTCTGGGTGGAAGCCGGGGAGGAACATGGAATACGATCCGTAATATTTTTATCATATTTTTTGTCAGCGGTTTCTGGCACGGCGCCAACTGGACCTTCATCGTATGGGGCCTGATACATGCCTTATTTTTCCTTCCTTTGCTCCTGGTTAAGAAAAACCGCACTCATTTGGATGTGGTAGCCAAAGGACGGCTTCTCCCCACGATGAATGAATGCTTTGGAATGCTGAGTACTTATGCTCTCAGCCTCTTTGCCTGGATATTTTTCAGAGCGGAGAATCTCTCCCATGCGGGGAATATCATCACTGAAATTTTTTCTCCATCTCTGTTTTCATTCCCTCAGCTCCCCAACCTCATCCATGTCATCGCCACTGTAGCGACCCTTTTATTTTTCGTGAGCCTCGAGTGGTTGGGAAGAGAACAACGATTCGCATTGGAACGACTCGGATTTTCTTGGCCCACCTGGTTCCGTCTTTCTTTTTATGCATCTTTATGCATCACCATATTCCTGCTCGCCGGTCAGCAGCAAGCATTCATCTATTTCCAATTCTAAACCCGCTATGAAACGGTTTCTTAAAAAATCCTTGTTGTTTCTGATTTGTACTTTGAGTTTTTACAGCCTGGTGGTTGCGGTAACCTTAACCTGTATGCGGCAACAGGCGACCGCCAAACTCTCTCATACCCCCGCAAATATCATTCTCGGCCATTCACACCCTGAATGTGCATTTAATGATGCCCTCATCGAGAACTTCCAAAACCTTTCCGCTTCAGGAGAAGCGGCTTTTTATACGTATCAAAAACTGAAACTTATACTGAAAGAGAATCCGGGTATCGAAAATGTGTTTATTGAGTTTTCGAATAATATGATCACGGATTCCAAAGATTTATGGATTTGGGGAGATGAAAAGATGAATGCATTTTTCCCTCAATACTCTCCCTTTATGGATACGGAAGATCTCTGGATATTACTCAAAAATAATCCTGAATCATTCCTGTTCAACCTCTCCATCGCTACCCGAATCCACCTCCAGGATTTACTTCTCGGACGAACAGATTACGCTCATAAGTTAGGCGGCTATCTCCCGCTGAAAAAAAAGTTGGATCTGAAATCGCCTGTCGCACCAGAACCCAATTCTCACACCACGCAAAAAAAACAAAAGGTCGCCTTGTCCCCCACCCATTTATATTACACGAAACGTTTGGTCGAATACTGCCAGGCCCACAACATCAACACTTACTTGATTCGATCCCCACAACACCAAAATTTTGCAGGCAGAGAAAATGAAAAGGTTTTCCAGCAACAAAAAGAACGCTTATTCCCTGATGTTGAATTTCTGGATTTTTGTAACTTTCCCTTGGACAATTCAGAATTCGCAGACAGGGGGCACCTGAATGCCAAAGGGGCTGAAGTATTTTCGCTATGGTTCCAAAAGCTGATAGAGAATGGTTTATTTAATGAACAAGATAAATCCACCTACATTCAAAAAAATATCCAAGAAATGATCAGCAACTAACCTGCTCAGGTTGCATTTCGAAAGTTAAGCTCACTCGGCTGCAACCGTTAAACAACTCAAACTTCTCTCTGCGGCCTCCCGCCATGAAAACCGGGCCAGCCAGGCCTCACGTTCATGGTCCATCCCCATCCCGTGATTACGCAAACAATCCGATATCCCTTCTGCCCAAGATGCATCATCGTCGGATTCCACATAATGCACAAATGACCCTCCCACCTCCGGAATCGATCCGCATCCTGTCGTCACCACGGGTGTTTGTGCCTGCATTGCCTCCAACACCGGCAATCCAAATCCTTCATATAAACTCGGAAAAACAAATACGTCCGCCTGCTGGTAGAGCCGAACCAGCTCGTCTCGCTCAATCCCCGACAGTCGGGTCACCCGCTCCATATCTTTGACTTCCTGCAACGCTTCCAACACCGCCGCTTCCCCTAAGCGAGGTCGACCTACCCATACCAGTTGATGAGGAATTTCATCCTCCAAACGCGCAAATGCACGGATATACTGATCCACATTTTTATGGGGATAACTATTTGCGACGCACAACAAGTATGGCTTCTTCACCGATACCTCTCCTGCCACTTTTTGTGCAAATATAGAATCAGCAGCCAGCGGGGTCACCCTGATTTTTTCTGCGGACGCTCTCGTAAAATGGGTGATTTCAGATTTTGAAAATTCAGAGATCGTTAATATTTTTTTCGCGCGCAGACTCCCCGTCTGCACCAAGACACCGGTCGTCCACCGCCCCAGCCAACTTAAATCCTGGGGAAACCGTTTGTACTGCATGTCTAAGATACTGACCACTTGTGGACACCCACAAAATAACGGAGCGGTATACCCCGGCGACCAAAGAACCGCCACTCCCGATTTTTTTACTTTATACGGAAGCTCTGTCTGCTCACGTAAAATCCGAACGACCCTGTTAGAGGCTTTGAAGGAACACAACACGCACTGCCAGCCCTCACCGGAAAATTCTGCGTCTAAACGCGCATGATTTTCTACATTCGTAAACAAAATCACTTCATGTGGAATTTTCTGATTTTTCCACTCCCGCAGAATTTCCATCAAATACGTTTCGCTTCCCCCCACTTCCCCCGGGATTAAAAATAAAGTATTGATTCCAATTTTCATGCCTGCTTCCTCCGCCGCTCCATCATCGAATACGCCCCGATAATCCCCCATTTCACGCCCCAATGAATCAGTGTCTGCAGCGAGACTGTGCCCGCATCCGCTTTGGCCGCCTGAAACTCTTCATCGAACTGCTGCCGGAAATGCTGACCACTGATCGATCCTTCATGCCAACAAAATTCAGAAACCGCCGGCGCGGGAATCCGCACCGCTTTTCCCTGCCGCCACAACCGCAGGAAAAATTCATAATCCCAGGCCGCCTTCAAATCAAAACACAGCGGCCCCGCCGCTTCCACCGCGCTCCGTCGAAAGAAACAGGCGGGTTGCGAGATATAATTGATGCACTGAAAAGTAAAACGGCTGGAGACCGGATAGAAGGCTTCTTTAAAACGGGTAATCCCCTGCCGGATCTCCTGACCTTCCAAATCCACAATCGGACAATGGCCAAAAGCAAAGGAGGCCTCTGGATTCTTTTCCATCACCTCCACCACCCTTTTTAAGGCACCGGGCCGGTAGCGGTCATCCGCATTGATCCACGCCACCACCTCTCCCGTGGCTTTTTGAAATCCTTTATTGATCGCATCTCCCGGTCCCTGATCCGGCTCGGAAACCACCACATCAATTTCATCCCCGAATTGGCGGAGCAACTCCACACTCCCGTCTTTGCTCCCCCCGTCCATCACGATATACTCCAAATCCACCCCCTCCGCCCGTTGCGAAATAACCGAACGCACACAAGCTTCCAAAAAGCCTGCGGATTCAAAGGTGGGTGTGATCACGGATATTTTCATTCAGCCGCTTCCGGCTCAGGGTCTTTGGCGGGAATCGAAATCATCTTCAAGGCTCTCACTTGCTGGTTCACAAACCATGAAATGGTTTTTTTCTCCAGCAGATTCAATCCGCTGGTCTGCAGATTCCCGCAAAACGCCGTTTCCCAAAGGGTCTCAATCCATTGCCCTTCCAGCTCTGTCCCGATGCGCTGTTCAAAATCATGCATGTGCGCCGCCCCGTAAAATACCGCAACCGTGCCACCCGCCGGAAGTTTCTCCAGTTGATTATGAATATCGGACATGACCTTTTCATTCCGCTTTTCAATCAGCACCTGCATCAAGGTGCGTAAATGTTCCGGAAGTCCGGGATACTCGGAAACATTTCCGGTGACCGACCCCAACATTTTCACCATGCCCCAGCGCATGGCCCGGCTCCAGCCCGGACGCATTTCCAAAAACTCCAAAGCCGCCGCCGCGGCCTGGCCACTGACCGAGGCCTGCTCCATTCCTGCCAGCAGATCTTCCATCTGCGCTTGCGCCGCCGGACTCGATTCCGGCATCTCTTTTCCGTCAAACAACGCCAACAACTGGGTGCTAGTCAAATCGCTATTGATAAAATGCTCCTGCTCGTAATCAATATGATGCAATTGAAATACCAAACCCAATGCCCGGGCCAGATTCACCTGTAAACCGGAACGCTCGGGACTTTGCTCTGCAGTTGCCTGTCGAAAAGAAGCACGGTCCCCGTCCACCCCTTCAAATAAAACCACATCCGCCCGGTTGAGAATGACCTGCAAGCCTTCGTAGTATTTTTGCGTGCCCACATGGGATACCCCCACCAGCTGAACCTTTTTTTCGTCCGCCACCCCATAGGTTTTGATTGCCACCTGCAAACAATCCGTTCCGTTCTGCACGCGTTCCACCCGGATAAACTCCCCTTCGGCAAACAAAGGGAAACAGGTCAGAACACCCAGAATCAGTAGCAGGATCCGCATTAGGGCAGCTTGGGAAACTTGTTAAAGTCCGGGCGGCGTTTTTCGTTAAACGCATTTCGTCCTTCCTGACCTTCTTCGCTCATGTAGAATAACAGGGTCGCATTACCGGCCAACTCCTGCAATCCGGCCTGCCCGTCGCAATCCGCATTCAATGCCGATTTTAAGCAACGCAATGCCATGGGACTGTTTTCCAACATTTCCCGACACCATTTCACCGTCTCCGCTTCCAATTCTGCCAAAGGGACGACGGTATTCACCAAGCCCATGTCGAGGGCCTGCTGCGCATCATATTGACGGCAAAGAAACCAAATTTCGCGCGCCTTTTTCTGTCCCACAATCCGCGCCATATAACTCGCGCCGTAGCCACCATCGAAAGAGCCCACCTTCGGACCCGTCTGACCAAAGCGTGCATTGTCCGCCGCAATCGTAAGGTCACACATCATATGCAAAACGTGTCCGCCCCCAATGGCGTATCCCGCCACCATCGCCACCACCGGCTTGGGGCAAACCCGGATATCACGCTGAAAATCCAACACATTCAAACGATGCATGCCGTCGGCATCTTTATAACCGCTGTCCCCGCGGATCTTCTGATCGCCCCCGGAACAAAATGCCAGGTCCCCGGCTCCAGTTAAAATAATCACCCCCACCTCCAAATCATCCCGCGCCTCATTCAACGCATGCCGCATTTCATGCACGGTCTGCGGACGAAAGGCATTGCGAACCTGAGGACGGTTAATCGTGATTTTCGCCATTCCTTCCGCTTTCACGTACAAAATGTCTTCATAAGTGCCGGCAGATTTCCAATCGGGGAGTGTAGTCATAAAAATATTCCTATAAATTTAAAAGGGCCCTCACCATAAACCACAACCCTCCACGGGGCAAGCGAAACCGGAAGGCCCGCATCCACCTGGCCGTTGCGAGCGACAGCTCGGGCAGGCGCGGTCCAGCAACCGAAGCCTCATCGCGACGGCGGGACGCCGTCGGCCCGGCCGGAGGGCCCGCGTCCCCGCGGTCCAGCAACCCATGCCTGATCGCGACGGCGGGACGCCGTCGATCCGGCCGGAAAGCCCGCTCCATTCATCCGCAACCATTCTTTGCGTTCCCACAAATCATCACAGGCACGGAAAAGCAGATTCGAAAGTTGGGAGAGCGTAAGTTTTTTCATAAGTGATTTGGTCATGCACCCCGCCCGGGGGTCCGGCACCCCGTTCCTGAAAAAATCAGGGGTGTTTTGAGAACCGGCAAACCAAAAGAAGCCCGGCGAATGCTCCCAGGGCAAGGATCCCGGTCGCAGGTTCAGGAACCACAAGGATGTCCCCGTTGATGATCAGGCCCTGTGATGAACCCCCAATCCGGTGAATGGCTGAGGTACCGTTCACATCCGATCCTCCGGAATTTCCGAAATAGATACGGAATTCCAAACCGTCTCCGTTACTCAAGCTGGTAAAATCTGTTCCCGCGGCGCTGTTTCCCGAGGTCAAATCTACGTTAACCACCGCGGAACGTTCCGCCCCTGCTGCATGGGTATAATCTCCGAGCCGTTCTGACAGACCATATCCGGAAAAATCCGTCCCGTCCGCACCCCCATATACACTGATAAAGAAAGTCGTATCGGTGTCACCCGTCGTTTCATAAAGGAAGCTGATATCGCTCAGGTTCAGCACTTCGTTGGCCTCCAATCCCCCCACAGTTAATCCAAAGATATGATAGGCCGGAGTGCCGTTGACCGGCAAACTGCTGGTGGTAGTGCCGGAAGCTCTCAGATAAGCATTATCTTTTCGTGTAGAAAATCCTGTGATCGTATTATTGCTGCCATCATCACCCAGAATCGAGGACCGGGTGTTGTACACATCCGCCGTAATGCCGGCAAAGGCAGGATCCACCGTACCGTTTCCATTGGTATTGAAAACATAGGTCACAATCGGTGCCGCAGAGGCCGTGCGGACCATGACAAACAAAACGAACAACAAGGCATGAAATTTCATAAATCAATTTTTTAAAGATAATTTAATTTAACACGAAATGACAATCCTGCACAAGAATTTTACGTTACAGGCCTGAATCCGAAGCTTTCAAAACCCCACAAACTGTATTTCCCCATGCGTTTTTCGCCTGCGCATGCACATTGTGGCCGGTATCGAAGATTTCCACTTCATGCGGGGTGTTCTGCTTTACCCAGTCGGCCTGGGCCGCGTACACCGGATCTTTCTGTCCGGCCAGCCATAGGAGCCGACAAGAGCTGTTCAGAATCCACAGACGTAAATCCGGCTGATGTGCCACGGAGAAGAGTTCCAGAGCCCCGGCCAAATCCACCGCGTCCCCTTCCCGATTCGGAAAATCTGTAAATCCTCCCCACATGTCCATTTGATACCAGGTTTCACAGAAGGTCTCTAATCCCCGGGATATAAGTTCTTCGGCCCGTTGATGATCCACTTTTTTGCGTGTTTCCCGGGCGTTGACATTTTCCAAACCCAGAGAAGCCGATTCGATCACCAATTGCGAAAAAGCATCCGGATACCGATTCGCCGCCATCATTAATATGCGTCCGCCCATCGAATACCCGCCCGCCCAATCACAGTTTTGGGCCAAAGAAGCCACCGCCTCCAAGCTGGCATCCAAGTCCCAATCCGCCAGAGGCGTTCCCCCGTGTCCGGGTAAATCAGGACAACAAAGCGCATGCGCATTTCCGAGGGCTTTTTGTAAATCATCTCCCTCCCTTCCGGACCCCATCCAGCCGTGTAACCAGAGTCCCCGGACACTCCCCTGCCCAAATTCATGGACGTTCAGCTTCATTTCTTTGGTAATTTCAGCATTTCCGCCAATGCCGTGTGTTGTTCGAGATTTTGTTGCCGGTCGGTTTCCACTTCAATCAAGCAGCTTTTGCGGGTGCTCAAGGCCTCATCGTAGGCTTGCACAAACTCTTCCAAATCCGTGATGCGGGCATAGGGCAAATCGAATTGCCCGGCCGCATGCTCAAAATCCCATTCGTGCGGGGTCCCGAAAAAGTTTTCAAACTCCGCCGAAGAATCGTTCACCGGCAGAAAATGAAAAATGCCTCCCCCCCGGTTGTTGATCACAATCACGATCACCGGCACCTTTGAATTGCTGACCAGTGCCAGACTGTTGAGATCATGCAAGGCGGACAAATCGCCCAACAACACCGTCACACACTGATACAATCCCCGCGCAAAGCCCACCGCCGTGGCCAAGGTGCCGTCAATGCCGCTGGCCCCACGGTTACAGGCCACGTGAATTTGATTTTTGTTCCGGGCCGCAAACTGATTCACATCCCGTACCGGCATGGAGGCTCCCAGCATCAGCCCCTGTAAATTCGGTAACATGCGGGTCACCGCCCGGGCCACCCCCGGTTCGGTTAACGTATGGGCATCGTCCAGCTGCGCATGGTAAACCTCTTCCACCTGTCCGTCCGCATCGATCCACCCCTGCTTCCACTCCGCATCGGTGGCGGACATGCGTTCCTGATGCCAAAACAGACAGAAGCGGTCGATTTCGGTGACAAAACGGTGACTGACCCGGTGCAGAGGATCAAAGCGTCCTTCTCTCCCCGTCACCTGAATCCAAGTCCGGGGGGGCTGTGCTTCGAGAGCCAACTGAAGTTTTTTCGATAAAAACCGGCATCCAAATTGGAGGACATGGTCAGGACGCAAGACATCCGGAAAGCCAAATCCACCTACCAAAGCATCCACATGGCGCACCAAAGGATTTCGGCGGGGCCCGAAATGCAAACCCGAGGTGACATCACTCACGATCGGCCAACTCTGCAAGTCCCCCAACTGTTCAATGGCCAAAGCTTCCGCCTCACTGCATCCCCCCCCGGCAATGATCAGCACCCTGGCATTTTCTCCCAACAGCTCTTTTAATCCGTACAGACTGATTTCATCCGGCTGGGCCAAAGAAGGAAATACCGAAGTATAAGGACTGTGATCGCGATCCCAGGCGTGCAAAGAAATTAAATAGGCCTCGGAATCCGTGCGGTCCGGCTGGGTGGCCAAGGGCTCCCGGAATGGGCAATTCAGGTGTACCGGCCCTTTGCGTAAGGATTGGAAAGCCCGGTCCACCGTGGTTAAAACCGCTTCCGGAGAGATGGAACTGTCCGGCGTCGACAGATCCATCGACCATTGCACATAGGCACCAAAGGCCTGGGTTTGAGGAATCGCCTGGTTCGCACCACAATTTCTCAATTCAAAAGGCCGGTCCGCAGTTAAAAGTAACATGGGTTGGGCATCCATCGATGCCTCCACCACCGCGGGTGTCAAATTGGAAACCGCCGTGCCGGAAGTACAAATAACCACCCCGGGACGACCGGTGGCACGGGCAAAGCCCAAAGCGGCAAAACCCAGGCCCCTTTCATCAAAATGCTGTACCGCCTTTGCTTCCGGATGGCGGGCCACCGCCAGAGTCAGCGGACTGCAACGCGAACCCGGTGCCAGAAAAAAGGTGTCCGAACCGTTTCGAATACATTCCTCCACAATCAGTGAAGCCCAGATTAAGTTGATATTTTCCGTCAAAATCATGGTTTGTCCGGATCCTCAACCGTTTGCCAAAGCCGTTTACGTCCAAATTTCTTACCTTCAGGTGACTTCAGAAAATCCTCAAATTCATGCGCCCGCTGCTTCCGGGAAAAAGCGGCATAAAACACCAATTTCCAAGGACCGTCCTCACAGGTTGCCTCCACCCGTCCGGCGTTATGCATCTTCACCCGTCTTTTCACATCCCGACTGGTGCCGATAAAACTTTTTTCAGGCCGGGAACGGCTTCGAATGCGATAAACGTAAAACATAAAAATGATCTACCCCATTCGAATCAATATTTCAGCAATAATTCATCATGAAGTACAGGTCTATGCGCATCCCTGCCCGAAAACCCAACCGGAATAAATCAACAGGCCCTGAAGCCGGGACTCCGAATTCAAACTCCGAACTCTGCCTCTGCTTCCGGGAGTAAAGTTCCGAGTCACATCTTCAGATGGTTCACCCGAAGCGTTCACGCGGGGAGTACGTGGAACCCGGAGATATGCCCTGCAGGGTCTGCTGGATGAAGACTTCCTATTTAAAATATTCGAAATGTGTTAGTAATTTGGTGCAGGTTTATTAGAGAAGAAACAAGTCTTCAGCATCCCAGGATCCCCTCATGAATGAATCTTTCCTCCTCGTCATCGTTGTTATCGGCATTATCATGCTCATTTGGGATTGTGTGGAAGTCGGACGAAACGACGCCGCAAACCTGGTCAACGCCGTATTTGGCGCCCGGGTGATGGCGCGAAATACGGCCGTACTGATTGCCGGAATTGCCGTGATTTTAGGCGCAACGTTTGCCGCCCCGGTGATGGAAACCGCACGCAAAGGTATTTTTGATCCCAGTGCCTTCAGTGTACTCGACCCCGCCGTGGCTATTCAGGCGGTGATGGTCATTTATATCACGGCTTACCTTGTCGATACCGTACTGCTTCATACCTATTCCGCTTTCGGGATGCCGGTAAGTACCACCGCCTCCCTGGTGTTCGAACTGGTGGGCGCTTCCGCCGCCGTAGCCTGGATCGCCGGTGTAGGCAGCCAGGTCGTCAGCTGGGACAAAGTGGGAACCGTCATTTCAGCCATCATCATTTCCATTATTATCAGTGGGATCGCCGGCTGGATGATGCAGCGCATGTTCCGCGGCGCGATTCGCGAACAACCCGCCAATCCCCTCCGTGTCCTCCAACATGGCCCCTGGATCGCCGGCATGATGTTCAGCGGACTCAGCTGGTTTTTGATCATGAAAGGTCTGAAAAGCGTTTCCGCCATCAAAAAACTCAAATCCGCCACTTTCGACGAAGTCGGTCCGGTGGTGATGTTGTTGATGATGTGGGCCACCTACACCCTCATCGTCCATATTTGCCTCCGATTGAATAAAGAAAAAGGTCCCAAACACCTTTTCCGCATCACCGCAGTGGTGGGCATGATCTGCCTCTCTTTCGCCTTCGGTCAGAACGATCTGGCCAACTGCGCTTCGCCCGGACTTTCCAGTCTGCAACTCTTCCACAACCGGGCCCAGGGCACCACCGCCGCTACTGAAGTACCCATTCCCATGATAGCCCTCTTCGGCTGTGGGGTGCTGATGGTCATCGGCATGCGCAGCAAAAACGCCCAACGGGTTACCCGTGCCGCCGTCAATACCGGCAGCCAATACGACCATGTCGCCCTCTATGCCCCCAAATGGTGCCGCAATATTGCCCGCCTTTTCATTAAAGATCATAATCCGGAAACCGAACTCGCGCCTCCCGCCCAACTGAATGAAGACGGGAAGCGTGTTCATTTCGACCCCCTCCGCGCCTCGGTAATCATGAGTGTCAGCGCCAGCGTGATTGCGCTGGCCTCCAGTTCCGGGATTCCGGTTTCCACCACTTACGTCACCTTTGCCTGTGTGGTTTCTACCGGGATGGCCGACGGGGTGATGGCGCGTGGAGATGCCGACCGCAAAATCGGACGGGCCATTTGGACCGTGTTTTCCTGGTTCGCCGGTGCGGCTATCGCCATGATCGCGGCCGGCCTGGTTGGTGGATTAATCTTTAAACTCGAATATTTCGGACTCGCTATCGCTCTGGGCGCAAACTTCTTCATCCGCTTCCTGGTCTCCAAACGGTCAGCCGAACATGAAATCGCCTATCACAAGAACGTGCCCAAGGTGTAAGCCAAACGAAAGTTGAATGCCGAAGGCCACGACGAAGGCGTGGTTGAATGCCGAAGGCCACGACGAAGGCGTGGTTGGATGCCGAAGGCCACGACGTAGGCGTGGTTGGATGCCGAAGGCCACGACGTAGGCGTGGTTGAATGCCGAAGGCCACGACGAAGGCGTGGTTGAATGCCGAAGGCCACGACGAAGGCGTGGTTGAATGCCGAAGGCCACGACGAAGGCGTGGTTCGAAACACGACACCCTTCCTGGCTCTCCAGCCGCAGCTGAAATTTGTGATTCCCCCTTAGATCCTACCAAAAGACTAAGCAATGCGAACGTTGAACATCCAACGCTCAACATCCAACTTTGAACTTCTACTTCTATGTTCAACGTTCGATGCCGAAGGCCACGACGTAGGCGTGGTTGGATGTTAAAAAAACTGCCCCGACACCACAAGCCTCCTCCCAACCTCCCGCCCAAAAATAAGGGTGTACCCAGCGGTACACCCTTTCATCATTCAAATAGCAGTTGGCTCTATTCTTGCAATGTGCGCGCCAAAGTCACTTTCTGCGCATTCAACAAGTCAATTTGCTGTTTAAGCACCATTCCCTGCTGACGCAGTTTGTTCATGGTCTGCTTGTAATTATTGATGGCAGCATCAACATCCTGTTCCAGTTGCATTGCATCTTTCAAACTTCCTACGGACTCGGTGGCTGTTCCTTTACCGGTTTTTAAGTCCATCACATGCTCATCCAACAATTTGAGCATTTCTTTTTTATACGCGATTTCGTCTTCATACTGGGTAGCCAATTCCGTGCCGGCCGCCCGTTTCTGTTCCGCTTCCATATATCCGATCTGATTGTTGATGTTGAATTTCACCCGGTCCAGATTATCAAACAACTCTTTACGTGCCTGTTCAGCATTCTGTTGTTGTTTGTTGTCCCGTTTATACTCTTCGGAAACTCTGCGCTTCACTTTGATTTCATCATCGTAGGAGCTCTTTACGTAATTCTCGTATTTCGGAACATCCTGATGCTGATGCATTGAATCCGCCATGGTCATAATCGCGGTCAGCCGCTCGTTCATCATCTCTTCGGTTAAATCAATCTGTGCCTGTTGACTGGAACCTGCTTTATAATCTTCAGGCAATCGCGCCAAATCCTGCATCGCGGCGGCACGTTGATTCTGTAAGTTTTTAATGCTGGTCTGCAGATCACTCATGATCATTTTTTTCAACCGGGCAACCCGGGTTTTGGATTCGCCACTGTCTTCCAACTTGGAGACGTATTCCACCACTTTCATCATGTTAGCTTCCGCTGTTTCATGCAATTTCAGAAATTCAGTCTGCATCCCTTGTACCCGCTGCTCCTGATCGGCGATGATCGCCTCCATGTCTTCGCGGCTGTATTGAGGGGCTTCCGTCTCAGCTTTAAGCATCTGCAAGGAGACCATTGCGGCTCCAACAAAAAGAATGGTTTTAAAATTTTTCATATTCGGTCTCCGGGTTTAAAAAGGGAAGTATCACGAAAAATTAGTTAAAAAGTCCAGCTAGAAAGAGAAGAAGCGCTGGTTATTTTCCGGATTTCAGCCTCCGAATCCCCCCCGTTCCCGATCAAAAATTCGCCCCGCAACCTTCAAATCCTCAAATTCCAATCTTTCCACTTGCCTTTAGGTTCAAAATTCCCTATATAACCCAGCTCTCTCAAAAAATTTCCGAGGAATTCATCATGAAAGCCAATATCCATCCCGAATATGTAGAATCAAAAGTTCATTGCGCCTGTGGTGCCGTGCACGAAACCCGTTCTACCCGCAAAGAAATGCACATTAACACCTGTGGCACCTGCCATCCTTTCTATACCGGCAACTCCAAGTTGATCGATACCGAAGGACGCGTAGACCGTTTCAATAAGAAATACGGCCGCCGCCGCTAAAATTGTACTTTCTGAATCGGGCCGTCTCCGCCTACACAGGCAGCAGACGGCTCGTTTTGTATCCGCAATTCGTCATTATCCTTAAGTCCCCCGCAATCACGCCTCCACCCTTCTCCCATGATTGATGCCCCTTACCTTGAGAAACTGAATGCCCGGCTCCATGAGCTGGAAAATCAGATGGGCACCCCGGAGATCGCCACGGATCAAACCCGGATGCGCGGCATCCTGACCGAGCACAAGCACACCAAAACCCTCCGCGATCTGGGTCAGGTTTACGTGGATCTGCAACAGCAAATCACCGAAACCCGTGAAATGCTTGAGGATGCGGAACTCGACGACGAAATGAAGGAAATGGCGGGCATGGAGCTGGAATCGCTCGAAACCCAACTTCCCGAGTCCGAAAAAAAACTCAAAGTCGCCCTGCTCACGCCCGACCCCCGCGATGACCGGGGAATCATTCTGGAAATCCGGGCCGGAACCGGCGGAGATGAAGCCGCCATCTTTGCCGGCGACCTTTTCCGCATGTACCAACGCTACGCCGAAAGCCGTAAGTGGGAGTGTAAAATTCTGGATGCCAGCCTCTCCGATCTCGGGGGCTACAAAGAAATTATCGCCGCCATCCAGGGCGACGAAATTTTCAAACAATTAAAATACGAAAGCGGCGTCCACCGCGTACAACGCGTCCCAGCCACCGAAACCCAGGGCCGGGTTCACACCTCCGCCGCCACCGTGGCCGTACTGCCGGAAGCGGTGGAAGTCGACGATGTCGCCATCCCCGCCGAAGAAATTCGTTGCGATGTGTTCCGGGCCTCCGGACCCGGCGGACAATCCGTCAACACCACCGACTCCGCCATCCGCCTCACCCATATTCCCACCGGTCTGGTGGTGCAGTGTCAGGATGAAAAATCCCAGCACCGCAACCGCGAAAAAGCCATGAAAGTATTGCAGGCCCGCCTGCTGGATAAAAAACGCCAGGAAGAAGACGCCAAACGCGCAGGCGACCGCAAAAGCATGATCGGAACCGGCGACCGCAGCGAACGCATCCGTACTTACAACTTTCCTCAGAACCGTCTTACCGACCATCGAATTGGCCTCACGCTCTACTCTTTGGCAGCCATCATGGAAGGCGATCTCGATCAGCTGATCGACCCTCTTTTCGATCACGACATCGATGAGCAATTACAGACCCAGTTGAATCAGGATCAGGTAGGCAACTGATCGGAAGCGCAGAAAATTGAAAACCTGGGCTCAACTCTTTTCGGAACATCCTGAAGTACCCCTGGAGCTCTTTCACTGGTGGCTCTCCGATGTTCTCGACCACTCCCTGGTCAATCTGCCTCTGCAGGAGCGACCCGACGAAAAAGCCGAACAAGCCTTTCAGCAAGCCGCCCATCGGCTGGCGCAAGGTGAACCCGTTCAATACGTCTGTGGACGCGCCCCCTTCCGCGACCTCGATCTGAAAGTCGACAAACGGGTGCTCATCCCCCGCCCCGAAACCGAACAACTGGTGCAAATTGCGCTCGACCGTTTCATCCGCCCCGGCCACCGGGTTCTCGATGTCGGCAGCGGAAGCGGCTGCATCGCCCTGAGCATCAAAAAAACGCTGCCGGGCTGTCAGGTGGAAGGACGCGACATTTCGCAGGACGCCATCGACCTTGCCCGGGAAAATGCAAAGGCCCTGAATCTCGATGTACCATTCAAACAAGCCCACCTGCTCTCCGATGAACCTTTCCGAAGCTGGGAAATCATCATTTCCAATCTTCCGTACATCGGAGAAAAGGAAAAAGCGGACCTGCCGTCGAATGTTTTAGAGTTCGAACCCCACCTGGCGTTGTTTTCCGGACCGGATGGCACCGACCTGATTTTAGAATTGCTCCGTCAGGCAGAAAACGTTTTAGCCCCCGGGGGCACCCTGTTGCTGGAAACCGGTGAAAGCCAAGGCACGGTTTGGAGACAGGCCGCCGCTGATCAAGGGTGGGGAATAGAAGGGATCAAAGACCTGGCGGACCGCGAACGTTTTTGGATTTTTCAAAAAGAGGCCTAACTCTCGAATCTCCTTGGAAATTCTGTTAGATCGCATTCATGATTTATAGGGTCCTCATCTTCAACACGCTCATAGGACTGGCCAGCATGCTGACCGGTTCAGGGGGGATTGCGGCGGAACCTGCGGCCCCGGAGTCCGGGGAAATCCACTATAAAATCGAATGGAAGGGACTTAAAAAACATCCCCAAGAAAAAGCGCTGAAAGAAGTTTCCCGTATTGAGAGCCTCAAAGAACTCAGCATCCCCTCCATTCCTTTACTCCGAAAGAGGTTAGACGAAGACCTTCTCCGCCTCACCTCGTTTCTTCAAGCGAAAGGATATTATCTGGCTGAAGTTCAGGGTCAATATGACAGCAGTTCCGTTCCGGGAGTCGTTCGTTTTCAATGTAATCCCGGCCCCTTGTTCACCATCGGAGAACAAACCTTCACCTATCGGGGAGATACCGTCCCCCACAAAAAATGGCAGCCTTATATAAACGGATCAGATCCGGCCACCACCCAGGTGATATTGAATTCCGAAAAATATATGCTCCGGCATTTTCAAAATACCGGACACCCCTTTCCCCAAATCCTTACCCGGAATTATGTATTGGATCCGGAACGGAAAAAGATGGATCTGAATTACGAAATCGATCCCGGACCCATCATGCGCATGGGCAAAGTAACCATCCAGGGCCTGGAATCCGTCGGCGAGAAATCTATCCTTCGGCAAATCAACTGGAAACCCGGCGACCTTTACGATCTACGGTTGCTCGAAGAGTTTGAAAAAGAACTCATTTTGACCGGTTTGTTTTCACGCGTAAAACTTACCCCGGCTCCTTCCGAAACCGAAGCCCCTCAGATTGACTTCACCCTGGCGGTTACCGAAAGGTATCATCGGACTTTCCGCTTCGGGGTCGATCACCGCAGTGATGTCGGTTTCGGAATGAAGACCTCCTGGGAACACCGGAACTACTTTGGCAAAGGGGAAAAACTGCGTTTGGATTTCACCCTGGCGGAAGAAGAAACCATTGCCGGAATCGTCATTCGCAAACCGGGATTTCAAATACGCAATCAAAGTTTGGTTTTGGGCCTCACCGCTTCGGAAGAACGCCCGGACGCCTACACCAGCCAAAGCCTGGAAAGTTATGTGGGATTGGAACGCGAATATAACCGGCGGTTCGCAAACAGTATCGGGATCGCTTACAAATACGCCACCGTGGAACAGGGGGGAGACGAAGATCTTTACGGCTTACTCTCCCTGCCGTTACAGTCTGTATGGGATACCACTGCAAACGACCTTCATCCATCCAAAGGGCATCGTCTGATTTCGCAGGCAACCCCTTACACAGACCTGCTCAATCAGGATCTCACCTTCGGGCGCTTACAGGTCATCGGATCCAAATATCACATCATTCACAAGCGGCCTCAATTGGTATTGGCCGGCAGAGTCGCGGTGGGCAGCTTGCTGGGAGCGGAGGTCGATGACATCCCGGCCGACGAAAGATTTTACGCAGGGGGAGGAGGATCTGTGCGCGGCTTTTCTTATCAGTCCATTGGCCCCAAAGAAGATGGCGAAAGTATAGGAGGAAGTTCTTTGCTCGAAGTCTCGGCAGAGCTCCGGGCACGCTTCACCGAAACCTGGGGCCTTGCAACTTTTTTGGATGGAGGGATGGTCACCAACGAGAAAGCCCCTTTCGGCAACCAGCCCCTGCAATGGGGCGCCGGTGCGGGCTTAAGAATTTTCACCGGCATCGGCCCCTTGCGGCTGGACCTCGCCTACCCCATCAATCCGGATGAAGATCAGGAAAGCCGTTTGCAGTTTTACATTTCATTGGGGCAGTCCTTCTGATGGGTAAAGTTAAAAAAAGATCCTGGTTTACGATCATCCGCAGAATCTTTCTGGGGTTGTGTACATTGTTGCTGTGCCTCTACATCTTCCTGCATACTCCCTACGCCCAGGACCGCATCACCGACTTCATTTCCGAAAAACTCAGCACCAAAGACCAAACCGTTACCCTGAATGGACTGGGAGGTCTCTGGCCCTTTCACCTGCGTCTGCAAACAGGCAGTATCACCGATAAAAACGGCGTTTGGGTTGAAGTCCAAAACATTTCTCTGGATTGGAAATACCGGAAACAAAAAATTCACATCCAGGATTTGAATGTGGAAGAACTCACGCTTTTCCAACGCCCCGCAGGGGAAGAGAAAACAACCGGTCCTTTAAAACCTTTCCCTGAATTGCCCTGGGAAATAGAGGTGGATAAAATTCACATAAACCGCCTGGTTCTCAATGAAAACTTCTCGGGCAAAGAAACCGTTTTGGGCCTAACCGGAAAGCTGCATTTATCAAAAGAAGGTCTGATCAACACCCGGCTTTCAGCCACAACCTCAGATTCGACATTCACGCTAGACGCAAACTACGAACTTGCGGAAAAATCATTTTCAGGAAAATTGTCTGAAAAATCCCGGAACGAAAACCGGCTTTCGATCACCTTCGGTTCTAAAGAGAGCGGTGGAATTTTTGTAAAAGGAAATCTGCAAAGCCAGGACCTCATTGAACGCATTCAATTTGTTGAACCCTATCTGCAAGCTTTCAATCTCCCCCCCCGTCTCGTCACGCGATACTTGCGTAAAATTCCCCAAGCCCCCCTACCGGCGAAGATCGGGCTCGACCTTGACTACGCCCAAAATCTTTTAGCACTGGATACAGAGATACAAATTCATGAAGGCAAAGTTCAGAGCCACATGACCTATGCCAAAGATCAGAAAAAATTCGATCTTCAGCTCCAAGCCCGTCTTCCGAAAACACAGCCCTTCGGTGAGCTCTTCGGACAGCCCATAGCCGGTCAACTCGAGGGCACTTTTTCGATCACGCTACAAAATGGATTACAGGATTTAACTACCGATATACTTCTCACCGGATTCAGCTACCGGGAATTCAAAATCGAGCACCTGCAGGGGAATCTTCAGCAACAAAACCATGGCTTTCACATCGATGTGAATGGGAAAGACGGCGAACGAGAAATCTCTTTAACGGGACTCTTTTCAACATCCGTCGACGGTTGGACTTTTAACTCGGACACATGGACCGCCGACATGCCGCCCCTTTCCTTAGAATCCGAGAAATCCTTCGTCCTGATGAAATCAGGAACGGACTTTGATCTTCAGCCGACATCCTTCCTGCTCAATGGCATCCCCATGGCCTTAAAAGGAAACTGGAATTCAAAACAAATCGATGTCTCCCTGACCCTACCCGAAATCCCGGCGGCCAAATTGCCTAACTATGAAGAATTGGAAATCGGGGGGACGCTGATGGGAACCCTGCAGATCAAAGGGAACCTGGATCAGCCCGACCTACACATGACCCTCGCCTGTGAGGCGCTTGAATTTGTTTACGATCAATTTGAAACCAACACCCAGTTGGACGGAGAACTAAACGCCTCCTGGTCATCTGCAGGATTACAATTAGAAAGCGCGTTCAAGGACACTCGCCAAAACCAATTCAGCATCTCCCTTCACTCCCCGGAAAGCTGGAGCCTTTCCCCCTTCAAGCTCCCCGATACCCACGCCGATTTTTCCACCCGCCTACAGGGGACAGTAGACCTTTCACTTTTGAATAAGTTTAACTGGTTACCCAATCAAAGGGTTTCAGGGCAGCTCCATACCCATGTGAATTTTTCACAAACAAACAAAAAACGGGAACTGAAAGGATCCGTGAAATTGACGCAGGGGAAATATGAAAACTTCCAATTGGGCAGCGTCCTGAATCAGATCGAAATTGCCGCAGAGATCCTTGACCAAAAGGTCACCCTGACCCAGGCGGATGCGCGCACACCCGGCGATGGAAAACTCAGCGCCAGCGGCCATTGGGATTTGCAGGAAGTTCCCGGTAGCGGCGAATTATCCCTGGTGATAAACAAAGCCAGGGTTTTACATCTCGACCCGGTGCAAGCCGCCTTGTCCGGAAAAATTCTGGTTTCCAAAAATGCAAAAGAGAAAGTGAAGGTTTCCGGAAAATTGGTTTTAGAAGAGACCACTTTTCATATGGATCGATTACCAAAACCCGTCCCGAAACCGGTTCCCTTTGTCGTAAAAAACGGCACCCTGCCCCCTCTCCAAAAAAAGAAAAAGGAAACCAGCCCGCCCCGGATAATGGGAAACTGGGTGAATGGGGATATCGATATCGACATCCCTTCCCAGCTCATTGTGGAAGGCAAAAACATTTACTCCACCTGGGAGGGCGCTTTAAAAGTCTCTCTGCAACCCAGCGGGTTTTACCTCAACGGCAAACTGCTTCCGCGTCGCGGAACCGTGAACTTTTTCGGCCGGGCCTTCCGGCTATCCAAAGGAACCGTACACTTTAACGATCAGCTGGGCTCCTCTCCCATTCTTGATTTGGAAGCCGATTACTCGCGGGAAGATATGGATGCGGTTCTGTTAATTACCGGCAGGGCGGACAATCCCAAATTTAATTTACGATCCAACCCGCCTCTCCCCGAAGATGAAATCCTTTCCCGTATCCTCTTCGGCAAAGACATGGCGACCATCACCGGGCTTCAGGCTTTAGAGGTGGGCCTGGCCCTTAAAAGTATGATGGACAGCGAAGGCAACACCGACTGGGATTTAATGGGCAAAGCCAGGGACTTTCTCGGCGTGGATCAACTGGAACTTCGCGAAAGCGGAGACGCGGAAGGCAGCACCGAAATTGTAGCCGGCCGGCAAATCAACAACCGCCTCTATTTGGAATTCAACCAAAGCCTCAAAGAACCGGGCAGCAGCTTATTGCTCGAATACGAAATCCGCAGAAACCTCTCCATCACCACCGAAACCGGTACCCACACCCTGCCGGGAATTGGCGTGAACTGGAAACGGGATTATTAAGAAGTCCAGGTCCGTGAATTAATTTGTTCAACCTTAAACCGCGCGATGAGGCTTCAGCTAAATTCACGGTGCAGAAACCGAATCAATATACAGCGGATAAGGTCCGATGGTGACCTTTACTTTTCCCTCCAGCACCGGAAGCACCTTTTCATTCCCCACCATATCATATATTTTAATTTCCGTCCCTGACACCGGAATTTCCACTTCCGTGGGTCCTAACACATTCCAGGCCACCACCACATGATTCGGGGAATCTTGCGTATAATCGGAAATGAATTCATAAATATAACTGTCCCCTTCCCCATCCGACAGGGCCGCAATTAATTTTGGATTGGGCATCCGCTGGATGAGATTTTGAATCGCAAAAGCCGCCGGACGCCATTTCAGCGAACTCCGGGTCATCAATCCGCCATTGTAATTGTCTGTGTCGTGCAAATGCATGATAAACACCCGCTCTACCCCCAGACGCATGGCCCACAAATACATGCGGACCACAAAAGCGCCATGCAATTCAGGAGTCAACATCTCAGGTTTCCGTTTGTCTGGCACATCATACCTTCCGCCATATTCATGACCAATCTCCCAACCCACTTCGGTAAACCATACCGGTTTCTCGGCGCCCTGCTCGGAAAGAAACGCCCGCATCTCCGCCAAATTTTTACTCATGGCCACCGGCCCCCAGGATTTTATTTTGTACGCTTCCGGGGGTGCGCCTTTCATATAAGGATGGGTGGAAAAAATATCGTAGGTCTCGTGCAAGCCCGCTTCTGACTTTTCGTAAACCCCTTCGACAAACCGGAAATCCGCCCGGGTTGCCCCGCCCCCGCCACAGGAAAAACCAACGATGGGTAAGGTGTTGGGATGCGAATAAATGATCTCACTCATCATCGGCAACACTTTTGCATACAACGCTTCCCGTTCCGCCTCAACTTCTTCACGGGGCATCCGGTCCGGAATCATGTATTGATAGTTGGGTTCGTTTAAAATTTCGATCGCACGGATTGGACTCTCAAATCCTGTCCCTGCATAGAGGGCACCGTTCGGACCATATTCATCCAGAAACCCGTTAAAGCTTTCGGACATGGCCTCCAAATAAGCTTCATCACTTTCATAAGCGGGACGATTCCACCTCACTCCTTTTTTACGTTCCCTTTCGGTCGCGTTGGAGACGGTAAACATCACCTCCACCCCTTTTTCCGCCGCAATCAGCAAAGCCTCTTCCGCCTCGGATGTGGGACCCGAGAGGCGAATGGAGCGGACGCCCATCTTTTCAATCTCGGCATGCGCTTTTTGATACTCGTCCCCCCAAAGGTAAATTCCATACACCGGAAAAGGCTGAGCGGGTTTGGCAACAATGTCCGCGATGGGCGGCAAGGGTTGTGCGCCGGTTTCCCATTCGCGTTGATCCGGAACTTCCGTTGGTTGGGTAAAATAGTCGGGCACCTCTTCAGCGAAGAGGGATCGGGTGGTCAAAAGAATCAAGCCGGTAGCAAATAGTCTGAATTTCATATAGAGTCCTTAGCGGTAAACGAATGTGAGCTTTACATCAAAGCTCTCCGTAGATACCTTTGACCAGTAAAAAGTGGATGAAAGTGGTGCACCGCCCTGTCACCACCATTGGACTTTTACTTTTTCATGGTTATGAAACCCCACCCCATCATAAAGTTTGGAATCCTCCTCAGCTTGCTGTTCGCAATCTTAAGTCTTTGGATAGGTACCGGCATCTTCATGCATCAACCGGAAAAACCAGTGTATCAACTTCCGCTGGATACGCGAGCCACCCATTCCCCCGGTTGCTGTTTAGAGTATGGTCTTACCTATTTCCCTACCCTGGACCGGGATGGCGAGCTCTGGTTGGGCACCCGGAAAATTGAAAAACAAAACAGGGTAAACGAACATCAACAATGGATTTCAAAAGAACATCGCCAAAATTCACCTGTGTATATCACTGCGGACAAAAATCTTCCCATGAGAGAGATCCAGGGGCTTTTAGCAGAACTCTCCAACGTGGGGTTTTATCGGTTCAACTTTGAGGTCACGGAAGGCAAGAAACCTCTTCTCTCCCAACTGAAATTTCTTGAGTGGGACACCCCTTGGGGAATTTTCCAACAGATTTCTTTTCTCAGGGCTGAACAAATAAACACGATGGGTTTCTATGTACCCGCCTTGTCCGATTGCGATCTCTGCGTTGAAAACGCAGTAATGTTAACTCCGGATGATTCAATTTTCATCATTGATCTGAACAGCAGAAGCGCAAAGACCCAAACGGAAAAAGAGATCGCCTGGCCGGACATTCCGAATCGCATCAGCCGGCTCATGGATCTGAATCCTACAACCCATATCCCGATTGTGATCGACGAAAGCATGTCCTACGGCGAATTCATTGAATTCTTTTGTGGGGTGTATGAAAAAGGTGCAGTCAACATCAGCCTGCTCCCCCCACACCATCGCTTTTAAAATTGACTGGAGCGCGGACACTCCTGTCCTGGCGGTATGGTTTCAGACGTAAAGTGGCTTGGGTTCCGGGTTCGCTAGGACAGGAGTGTCCGCGCTCCGGTTTTGCCGCATCCATGCTTACACCTGCTGCTGAACCATCGACGTCATCTCCCGCTCCAATCCCAGAATACATTCCGCTCTTCTGAATTGCGCCCGGCTGCGGACCAGATTGTGTTCAGGATAAGACACTTTAAAATAGAGGTCGCCGTCCAAATAATCTTTAAGAAAGCGCATGCCCAATTCGTAAGAAATCAGCGCCCCCGACATCGGCAACAGCTCCAGTTCCTTGGGAGTAATAAAGGCCGAAGCTTTGGTCAAAAAGCCGTTCAACAGCGCTTCGAACAGCGGCATCTCCACCTGGATTTTGTTCAGGTCCGGCTCATCTTCATCCGACAAACTGGTGGCGGTGCGAACCAGGTCTCCGAAATCATAGAGCAGAGATCCGGTCATCACTGTATCGAGATCAATCACACAAATGCCTTTACCACTTTGACTGTCAAAAAGGATATTATTGATCTTGGTGTCGTTGTGGGTGACCCGGGTGGGCAACTCCCCCGCTTCCATCAAACCGGCCACCAAATACGCCAAGTCCCGATGCTGACGCACAAAAGTCATCTCTGCGGAGATCAGATCCGCCCGCCCGGCCAAATCCTGTGAAAAGCTGGATTCCAGCGCGTCGAATCGCGAGGGGGTATGATGAAAATTCGGAATGGTATCCAGCAAGGTCCCCGGCAGATCCGCCATCTGATATTGAAATTCTCCGAAAGCTTTGGCCGCCTCAAACACCTGGTCTGCGCTCTCCACCACATCGATACTTTTCACGTTGGAAATAAAATCGAAGGCCCGCCAAAAATTTTCTTCGCCGTCCACGTACAAATCCCGTCCATCCAGGGTCGGAATTAACCTCAGGGCCCGGCGCTCCGGTTGATCTCTTTCCCACTCCGCCAATTTGCGGTGCTGGTGATCGGTCACTTCCCGAATATTGGCCATCATCCCCGGCACATCGGGGAAAACCCGGTGATTGACCCGTTGCAAAACCAGGGGACAACTCCGGGCGGACTCGAATGAAATCAGATAGGTATCATTGATATGACCATTCCCAAGACAACTGACATCTGAAACGGTTTTAAGATCGGTGAACTGGGAGATTGCGTGGTGGGGTTGAATCATCGTTCGGCCAGAATTAAATGAGTCCATTGCATTTTGCAACCGTGGAAAGAATCAAAACTCCTCGTTGTATGAACTGGATTAAGGTTGTTGATCATAGCGTGATCATTATTTCTAATGATAGCCTGAGAATTTTTCGGGCAGGGATGCCCTCACCCCATTTACTTCCGCTAAAACGGCGCAGAGGCATCCCTGCCCGATTCTGATGCAAGCAATTGAACCGCTGATTTCAGTCTTTTATTAAAGCTTCCGCAGAAACTTTTGGTGGAGTGGTGGGCTGAGCCGGAGGAGGCGGTTTTAAAGCCCGGACAGAAACCCAATCCATGATCACTTGTAACAAAGGGAAAACCAGAAGGACTTGCAGGTGATTATGAAAAAGTCTGGTGATCTCATTACTCAAACTCAGGAGCGCCAGAACCGCTATGATCATTGATCCCTGATATTCACTACACCTTCCTGTATATTTCATCGAGAGTCGGGTTGCGATCAGGCTAAGAACGAACCCAAAGAAAGTCGAAGAAAAGAATACCTCATTCGAGCCGATCGCGAAACTGGCATTGAGGGAAAGAGATAGAAACCCAACCGATTTAGTAATCTCCAGTGGCGTTTTGACTACGGAGACCACAACCCCCACCAAAAATATCGTGGCAAGGATCCTTAATGCAATAATGATTTTCTTCATAGGGGTTTCACTCGTGGGGCTGAACGGATTTTATGAATTCTTTTTTCAACAGATAGCGCCTTTGGTTATCTGTTGAGGTTATCCTTGCGGAGCTCCAACTCAGCGGTACCAGTCGCTCGAATATGACTTTCCATAAGGCCTATATAACCTTCTGGAAAGAAATTTACCCCCTCAATGGCTCCAAATACGCCTTTTCCCCCCTGAATCTTCCCCAGATCGTGCTTGAACCCTCGCCCCTCAATGGTCAAAAGGCGTTCCTATGTTTGATCAACTGACCCAATCTCTCCAAACCACCTTCAAAAACCTGCGCGGACAGGGAAAACTGACGGAGGAAAATATCCAAAGTGCCCTGCGGGATGTCCGTATGGCTCTGCTGGAAGCCGATGTGCATTTCCAGGTCGTGAAGACCTTTGTTAAAAATGTGCGCGAAAAAGTGATGGGCGAAGACGTGCTCAACAGCGTCTCCCCCGGTCAACAGTTTGTAAAATTTGTCCATGACGAAATGGAACGCCTGCTGGGCGATGAACAGGCCCAGTTTATTCAGTCCAGCCATACCCAGTCCATCGTGATGCTGGGTCTGCACGGGGTGGGAAAAACCACCACCACCGGTAAACTGGCCCGGCGCTTTAAAGGCGAAAAGAAAAAGGTGCTGTTGGTGGGCTGTGATATCCGCCGTCCGGCCGCGGTGGATCAACTGCGGGTACTGGCCGAACAGGCCGGTGTAGATATGCTCGGCCCTATTCCGGGAGAAGGCGTGGCCGCAGTGGCACGTCGCGCCCGCACCCAGGCGGAAGATCTGAGTTACGATGTGGTCATTTATGATACCGGCGGCCGTCTGCAGATCGACGACGAATTGGTTGCGGAAGTGGCGGAACTCACCCGGGTGACCGATGCCCAGAACAAAATTTTGGTGATCGACGCCGCCATGGGTCAGGAATCCGTCTCCGTCGCGGAAACCTTTAATGACCGCTGTGGATTAACCGGGTTGATTTTGACCAAACTTGACGGTGACGCCCGTGGCGGGGCCGCCCTCTCCGTGCGTGAAGTCACCGGATGCCCCATTCTCATGGTGGGTGTGGGCGAAAAGCAGGAAGATCTGCAACCTTTCTATCCCGACCGCATGGCCGACCGGATTTTAGGCATGGGCGACGTGGTTTCCCTGGTGGAAAAAGCGCAGCAGACCGTCGACGAAGATGAAATGAAGCGCATGGAAAAGCGCATGTTCAGCGGCCAGATGGATCTGAACGACTTCCTCAGCCAAATCCGCCAAATGAAAAAACTCGGTTCAATGACCCAGTTGATGGATATGATGCCCGGGATGCCCCAAATGGATGCGGCCAAAAAAGCCAAAGCCGCGGAGATGGGTCAACGGCAATCCAAAAAGTTTGAGGCCATCATTCTGAGTATGACCCCTATCGAACGGAAACGCCCCAAGATCATCAACGGCAAACGCCGGATTCGCATTGCCAAAGGCAGCGGTACCCGGGTCAAAGACGTAAACGACCTCATCAAACAGTTTGCCCAAGCCCAGAAAATGACCAAAAAGTTAAAAAGCTTTAAAGGCAAAATGCCCCGCATGCCCAAAGGGATGCCCGGGGGCATGATGCCCCGGATGTAATCCCATGCCCAATCAACTCAACAGAGTCCGACTCAAAACCGCCAAACGGGTGGTGATCAAATTCGGTACCCGTGTCCTCGTAGACAGCCGCGGGCGGCCCAATCCCGTGCGAATTCAAGCCATCGTCGACCAGGTGTCCCAACTGGTCAAAGAAGGCCGGGAAGTGGTCATCGTCTCCTCCGGAGCTGTGGGCGCCGGTTTGGATCCCCTGGGTTTCGCAAAACGGCCCACCGATCTGGTCTCGCTGCAAATGGCTGCCGCCGTGGGGCAAACCCATCTCATGCGCATGTACAGCGAACGCTTCGAGAAAAAAGGGCTCGCAGTCGGACAAATTTTACTGAACCACGACGATTTAAAACAGAGGAACCGCCATCTGAACGCGCGGAACTCCCTGCTGGGTCTGTTGCGCAAAGGCATCGTGCCTATTGTGAATGAAAACGATGTGGTCTCAGTCGATGAAATACGCCTGGGCGACAACGATTATTTGGCCTCTCTGGTTTCGGTGCTGGTAGATGCGGATGCCCTCTTGCTCTGCACCTCGGTAAACGGCCTGCGTGCCCCCCTCGCAGGGAACCGGACCCGGCGGGTGGCTTACATCCCTGAAATCAGTAAAAAAGAATTGGAACTCGTAAACGGCAAAGGTTCCGAACTCTCCACGGGCGGAATGGCCACCAAACTCGGGGCCGCTCAAATGGCCAACCGGGCGGGTGCGGTTTCACTGATTCTGGACGGACGCAAACCCGATGCCCTCATCCGCGCTCTGAACGGTGACGATCTGGGGACCTGCATCGGGCAATTGGATGATAGCGGACGCATCAAAGGCAAACGCAAACACTGGATTGCCTTTTTCCACAAACCCACCGGAAAGCTCACCGTGGACGCCGGAGCGGAAAAAGCGCTGCGTTTCAGCGGAAAAAGCCTTTTGGCCGCCGGAATCACCGCCGTGGAAGGTCAGTTCAGCACCGGCGCGGTGGTCGAAGTCCGAAACAAAGATAAACAATTAATTGGAAGCGGCTTGTGTCAATTCACCGCCGAAGATTTAAGACTAATTCAAGGAAAGAAATCCAAACGGATTCTGGAAATACTCGGACCCGCTGTCTCGACAGAAGTGATACATCGGGATAACCTTGTCCTCTTGACTGAACAGGAATGAGATCATGATTAAAAAAAGTGAAATTTTGGAAATGGGCGAAAAAGCCCAGAAAGCCTCCCTCGGATTGGCAAAACTGAGCTCCCGCAAAAAGAACAACATTTTGGAAGCCATGGCGGATGAGTTGGATGCCCGCCGCAAAGAAATTCAGGCCGCCAATCAAAAAGATCTGGTCGAAGGCAAAAAGAACGGCCTCAGTGCCGCCATGCTGGACCGGCTGGAGCTGACAGATGAACGCTTCAAATCCATGGTCAAAGGCATTCTGGATGTGATCGCGCTCAAAGATCCGGTCGGTGACATTATGAGCACTTGGGTTCGTCCCAACGGTTTGGAAATAAAAAAAGTCAGGGTGCCCATTGGCGTGATCGGCATTATTTTTGAATCCCGTCCCAATGTGACCGTGGATGCGGCCGTGCTCTGCTTCAAATCTTCCAACGCCACCATTTTGCGGGGCGGCAAAGAAGCCATTCACAGCAACCGCGCTTTGGCCCTGGCCATTCAGGAAGGCGGCGAGAAAAAAGGACTTCCCCCCAACGCCATTCAGCTGGTGCAAAC
The DNA here is from genome assembly GCA_937127435.1 of uncultured Verrucomicrobiota bacterium. Taxonomy (GTDB): domain Bacteria; phylum Verrucomicrobiota; class Kiritimatiellia; order SS1-B-03-39; family UBA6053; genus UBA6053. The sequence continues at coordinate 47,874 of CAKZLZ010000034.1, forward strand.
CACCGAACGCTCTGCGGTCAAAGAACTGGTACAGCTTGAAGGTCTGGTCGACTTGGTTATCCCTCGCGGAGGAGAAGGCCTCATCCGTGCGGTGGTGGAAGATGCCCGCGTTCCGGTCATCAAACACTACAAGGGCATTTGCCATATCTATGTGGACAAAGATGCGAATTTACCTGCGGCCGTGGATATCGTGGACAACGCAAAAACCCAACGCCCCGGGGTTTGCAATGCAGTGGAAACCGTTTTGGTTCACAAAGACATCTCAGAAGAATTTCTGCCCATGCTGGCCAACCGCTTGATTTCCAAAAAAGTGGAGATTCGCGGCGACAACGCCACCTGCGCCCTGATTCCGGAAGCGACACCCGCCAAAGAAGAAGATTGGGGTGAAGAGTATCTGGATTTAATTTTATCCGTGAAAGTGGTGGATACCATTGATGATGCCATTTCACATATCGATCAATACGGATCCAAACACTCGGACGCGATTCTCAGTCAGTCAGAGCTCGCGCAGAAACAGTTCCTGCAGGAAGTAGACAGCTCCACGGTCTACGTGAATGCCAGCACCCGCTTCACCGACGGCAACGAATTCGGCCTGGGTGCGGAAATAGGCATCAGCACCGACAAACTGCACGCCCGCGGTCCCATGGGTCTCGAAGAGCTGACCACTTACAAATTCCACGTGCTGGGCACTGGTCAGATTCGATAAGGAAATCAAAAGGCGAACGTTGAATGCCGAAGACCACGACGTAGGCGTGGTTCGATATTCGGTTTCACTATCTTTGCCCCCTCGAAGCTTCGCTTCTTCGCCCCCAAAGCGGCAGCTTCAGTCGTCCCTCCTTGCGCGACCGCACTCCATAAAATCCGCTTATTTTGGAGTGCGCACGCGGAGTGAAGCATGAACGCAGCTTGCGCTTTGGGGGCGAAGAAGCGAAGCTTCGAGAGGGGAAAATCATATCTCAAACCCAATACTGCCTTCCTCTGAACAACAGGGCAAAGGACACATCGGGCAGTACCAAAAACGTTGATACCCGGCAGTGAAATGTAGAACACCCATCGCAGTATTCACCACCGGACGTCCCTCCCCTGCGAAAGAACCCTCTTCCTTCTGCCTTTGAACCCAATCCTGAAACACACTCGCGGGAGTCCTTCCGGCGGGACGGTGTTTGTCGCAAACCAAGAGCGCCGCCCGGGTCGCGATGTAGCTATAGACCGGATCCTCTCCGTAGACTTCTGAGCGCTCCTGATTCCCCCAGCCGGGATATTGATCTCCCTTCACAAAATCATCCAAATGCCCGCCCATAGTCGGCGAGGTCAAATTCGTCATTTTTCCTGCTGTCCGCGCCTCACTTTGCCAAACCTTCAGCCTCCATCCGTCGGATGGATCTGAATGTTCAAACATCCACTGCAACGCCAATTCACAAGGCTGCCTCAATAAAATATTTTCGGTCATCAGATAGGCCTCTATCAACGCATAGGTCGCAATGGCATGACCATAAACGGGATCAGGTTCCGTCGAAGGAAAACTCCCGTCTTCCTCCTGGTTCTCCACAAGGAACCGAAGGGTTTTGGCTACGGTGGGGCCAAAGTCAGCAGAGGCCGGAGTTTCCCCGTGGGACAGAAAAGCCAATAAGGCCAAGGCGGTTGCTTCTGTGCCAGGACGACGATCCTGCGCCTCCCCACTCATCGACCAGAAACCCTCTTCATGCTGATGGGCCTGTAGCCATCTCAACTCTTTTTCAGCTGCCGTAGGTTCATAGACTTCATCAGCGAAATCTATCTGATCCTCCTCTTCAGGAGGATGAGATCTTATCAAGAAAAAGCCCGCGGAAATCAGCACCACCAGTACAATAGGGATTTCAGGACGAAGGCGCAGGGAAGTGGATTTAGATTTTTTCATGACGATCAAATCTCAAAAACCACGTCATCCTTGTTCTGCGTATTTGCAGGGATGGAGACAGGTTTGATTTCCTTCCCCTGCCCCACATTGTAACGGTAGCAGGTCATCAAACTCAAAGCTCCCAGCGTGGTATTAAACACCGGTCCCTGATGAATGCCTTTGTCGGTAAATCCGATCCAGCGTCCGTCTTCCTCCTGATTGCGTGCGAGCTCGGTCACCATGGCACTGACAAATTTCTTGAATTGCCTCCCCTCAGGGTCTTCCTGAAAGAAAGCCTGCACGGTGTAATACCAAAACATAATTTCACCGCCATGTTCCGGATTCAGTTCGGCATTTCCCCATCGGGGCAACTGATCACTTTCACAAAACCGGTCGATAAATTTTATGCTCTCTCTCGCTTCGCGGCTTTTGCCTCTCCCGCTCAAAAACAATCCCAAGGTCCCGGCGGATGAAATAATCCGGCGTGGAGCCTCCACCTTTTCGTTGGTTACGGTGTAGGTAAAACCCCGTCCGCCGCCCTCGGTTTTTTTAGAACCTAAAAGCATCCCGTCCATCGCCCATTGCAAATGTTGTTTTAATTTTTCATCCGCCACATCGGTCATGGAAACGGCCTTTAACGCCTGGACATGCCATGCCCCCAGCGACAGGTCGTTCCGATTTTCCCGTTTGTATTCATAATCAAATCCTCCGTTGGACATTTGTCCCTTCATGATCACGGTAACCCCACGTTCCAGCGGCGCACGCAACAAAGGATTTTCTGTCATGAGATATGCCTCCGCCATCGCGTAAGTCGCAATGGCGTGTCCATAAGCGGTGTGAGAGCCTGCGGGTTGAAAGACCCCGTTGGCATCCTGATGCTCAACCAGAAACCGGATGCCATTGGCGACAGTACGGCCGTACTTTTCTGAAGCCGGGGTTTCCCCGTGCGCCAGAAAAGTCAATAAGGCCAAACCGGTGTACCCCGCGTTGCTGCCTCCGCCATTGAGACTTCCTGTTTGCGTCCAGGATCCGTTTTCATGCTGATGCGCTTTTAACCAATCCAAGGCTTTAACGACACTGGGTTCCGAATAGGTGGCCACAGAAGGCGGCAGGTATTTCGCAACCGCTTTTTCACGCCCCCCTTTCCCCCGGTCTGTATAAATGCCCTCCAGTTTGATGTCAGAAACTGTGGTCACATATAAAGGCTTGGCCACCGGAGGCGGCGTGGCGGATTCCGGTCCTGGAAAATCCGGTGTCTGCGTGTATTGATCCGGCAGCATGCAAGTTGTGGTAAATGTATTCAGGCCCGTTTGCACCGGATCCTCAACTTTAAATTCAGGGGTTGGCTCAAAAATTTCTTTCGGAGGTTCATCATTAACGATTGATTTGAATATTTGCCCGGGAGGGGTCGGGGTTGGCTCGGTCCCCACCCAATGCAGGATGCCTAAAAAAAGCAGGAAGTTCAGAATGCAGGACAGTCCAAAGCTGGAGTGGTGGGCGATGCGGTTTGCAGTCGGGATGTTCATATTTTTCTCCTGGGGTTCAATCAGAAGAGAAGGTACGCGGCGCCCGGAATTTAGTTTAGATATATTTACAAAAAAAGTGCCGGAAATTAAAAATTAATTTCCGGCACCAACAAGAAAGGTCTTTAGTTTTTAAATATCGAAGCCGACATCTTCTTCATCCTCTTCGGAAACCGGGGGTGCGACATCCACCTGCTGGATATTGTCCGCCTGGGTCGTGGGCAGATAACGGTAATACACCATCAGTCCCAAAGCCCCCAAAGCCGTGTTCATGGTCTTTCCCATTTTTTTCCCGCCTTCAGAATAACAAAGCCAATGCCCGTCATCCGCCTGATTTTGAACCAGAGCTTTTACCAGCGTAGGCATGAAACGTTTAAAGTTCGATCCCTCGGGGTCTTCCTGGAAAAAGGCCTGCACCGCATAATACCAATAATAGATTTCTCCGCCGTGACCCGAGTGACCCTCTGCACCCCATAAGGGCAATTTATCTTTTTCAGTATATTGCGACATATACTCCACGGCTTGCTTGGCCTCCTTGCTCTTTCCGCGTCCTGAAAGATGCAGAGCCAGGGTACCGGCGGCACTGACGGTCTTCTGAGCACCCCCTACTTTATCGCTGGTCATCGAATAGGTGAAATAGCGCCCTTTCCCGTCCACATCTTTGGAACCCTTGAGCATCCCGTCCATTGCAGACTCAAGATACTTTTTAGTATCCGGCCCGGTCCCTTTGGAAATGTAGGCAGCCTTCAATGCCTGTAACTGCCAGGAACTGATCGAAAGGTCATTCCGGGTTTCCCGTTTGTAATGATAATCATATCCGCCATTGGGCATCTGACCTTTGATAATGACATCCACCCCGCGCTGCAGCGGTTCTCTTAATAAAATATTATCGGTCATGGTGTAGGCTTCGGCCAAGGCATAGGTCGCCATCGCATGTCCATAACCGGTATTTCCTCCCACCGGCTGAAAAAGTCCTTTTGCATCCTGATGCTCTACCAGGAAACGAATCCCTTTCGCCACCGTCGGACCAAAATCAGCGGACGCCGGGGTTTCCCCATGCGCCAAAAATGCCAGCAGCGCCAACCCGGTGTAACCCGCATTCGCACCTCCCCCTCGGGTGGACCCGTCTTTGTTCCAGGAACCATTTTCATGCTGGTGGTCCCGCAACCACTCCAAAGCCTTCATGACCGCCGGCTCGGAAAATTTTTCCAAACCCTTTCCGTATTTGGCCGCCGCAGCCTGTCGGGCTTTCGGGGTACGTCCCACCAACAAACCGGTCATCACCACCGGACTGGAAACATCGGACATCAAATCAGAAAGACTGGTCACATCCGTGTTGGTCACATCCGCCACTTCTTCGGTTTGTTGCTCAAAATCCGTTTCCATCGGGGTGTCCAAAGTGAAATCCACCAATTCGTTCAGTTCGTCCGGATCCACAACCTCTTCTGGTTCCAGCTCTTCTTCCAGATCTTCGATATCTTCCTGGGCAGCCGGATCAATGACCATCACCTTGGAGACATCCGGCTCCATCCCTTCTGAAAACGTGATAAAGGTGACCAGGGCAAGTACCAGCAAGGCATTGATAATCACGGAGATGAGCACACTTGATGTGTGGGCGAGTTTTAATGATTTTTGTACGTTCATGGCGTTTTTGGGGGTTATGAAGCCTATTAACAGAGGGATGTTAGGGTATTCAGGAAAATATGTTTAGGAAAAAGATGATAAAAAGTTCGAAAACTTCAGCCCCTCTCTATTTCTTGAAAAGAAAACAGCCATCTCCTATCCGGAAATGGCCATAAAACCCCCGAAAATCGGGGTTAGTTTAGAAGGCAGGATCAAATATCAAAGCCCACATCCCCGTCCTCTTCCCCGGAACCCGGGTCAACAAGTGCATCCGCTTGTTGAATATTGTCCGCCTGGGTGGTGGGCAAATACCGATAATAAACCATAAGACCCAATGCACCCAGGGTTGTATTAAAGACCGGGCCCCGGGCTTTCCCTTTTACAGAATAACAATCCCAATGCCCGTCCGAGGCCTGATTTTGTGCCAGTGCTTTCACCATCGCCGCCATATAGCGGGTGAAATTCTTGCCATTGGGATCCTCCTGAAAGAAGGCCTGTACGGTATAATACCAAAGCATGATTTCCCCTCCATGTTCATCCTTTGTCAGCGTTTCCATATTTCCCCAGCGGGGCAGGTGATCCGTATCGGCAAACTTCTCAATAAACTTTATAGATTCCCGCGCCTCTTTAGATTTTGCCCGGCCGGCAAGATGGAGTCCCAAGGTTCCGGCGGAAGAGATGATCATGCGGGGACCGCGACTATCCAGCTTGCCCGCATTCGTAACCACATAATAAAAAGGCCGCTCCCCATTGTCATTTCTCTTAGAGCCTAAAAGCATCCCATCCATGGCTTTTTGGAAATATTTTTTGATTTCCGGATGGTCAGGCAGGGCAATCGACGACGCTTTGAGGGCCTGTACATGCCATGCACCCGCAGATATATCATTCCGGGTCTCGATTTTATACTCATAATCATAGCCCCCGTTCGGCATTTGACCCTTCATAATGACATTCACCCCGCGTTCCAGAGGTTCACGCAACAGCATATTATCGGTCATGGTATACGCTTCGGCAAGCGCATAGGTGGCCATCGCATGCCCATAAACTGTGTGATGCCCCACGGGCTGAAAAAGCCCCTTGGAATCCTGATTTTCCACCAGAAAACGAATCCCTTTGGCAACCGCTTCCCCGAAATCAGCCGATGCAGGCGTCTCCCCATGCGCCAAAAAAGCCAACAAGGCCAAACCCGTATACCCGGCACTGCTTCCCCCGGAAGCCGTCCCCTTTTCATTCCAGGATCCATTGCTTTGCTGATGATCCCGTAACCATTCCAAGGATTTTAATACCGCCGGCTCTGAATATTTTTCCAACCCTCTTCCGTATTTGGCGGCGGCCGCCTGACGGGCTTTCGGAGTGCGCCCCACCAACAGACCGGTCATCACCACCGGACTGGAGACATCGGACATCAGATCAGAAAGACTGGTCATATCCGTATTGCTCACGTCTGCCACTTCCTCCGGCTGTTGCTCGAAATCAGTTTCCATCGGGGTATCTATCGTAAAATCCACCAACTCATTCAGTTCGTCCGGATCCACAACCTCTTCCGGCTCCAACTCTTCTTCCAGATCGTCGATATCTTCCTGGGTAGCCGGATCAATCACCATGACCTTGGAGACATCCGGCTCCATTCCCTCCGAAAAAGTGATAAAGGTGACCAAAGCCAGCACCAGCAAGGCATTGATAATCACGGAGATGAGCACACTGGAGGTGTGTGCGAGTTTTATAGATTTTTGTACATTCATGGTCTGATAAGTTTCCTGATTCTTGAACAACCGGACCTTAGTACTTTGAAAGGATAATGTTTAGGGAAAAGAGAAAGAATTGTTTCAATTCATTATTTTCATCGAAGGTAGGGGTAATACACCATCAACGTCATGGCTCCCAATGCGGTATTTACCACGGACCCCAAACGCTTCCCATTCTCCGCAAACCCGTCCCAATGCCCGTCATCCGCTTGAGTTTCCTCCAAGATTTCCACCCATGCGGACTTAAAGCGACTGAAATTTTCCCCTTCGGGATTTTGCTGAAAGAAGGCGTGCACCGCAACATATCCAAAAAGTATTTCTTCCCGGGGCTCCGCTTTGATCTTCAAATTTTCCCGTGAGGGCAAAGTATCCGGCTGGGTAACTTTTTCTAAAAATGTAATGGATTCACGGGCCGCTTCTGATTCAGCGCGTCCGCTAAGATGGAGAGCGAGTGCCTGGACAGCCCTGAGGGTTTTATTCGTATCGCCATTCGGAGACAGTGCGGAGCGAAGAAGCAACTCGTCCACGGCCAGTTGCAACAACTTTTCAACTTCCAAATCTGCACGCAGGGTCAACGATGCTGATTCTAAGGCCAGAACCTGCCAAATTCCGGTCAGGAGATTCTCTGCATTTTCCCCCTCCGCTTCGACATCGAATACTCCCGGATCCGTCAGTTGTATTTTCATTACGTTCACCCCGCGTTCTAAAGGCTCCCGCAGCAGAATATTGTCGGTCACTTCGTAGGCAGCCGCCAACGCATAGGTGGCGATGGCCTGTCCATTCGCGCTGTAAGCGCCCCTCGGCCGGAAAAATCCTTTTTTATCCTGATGTTCAACCAGAAAACGAAGCCCTTTCGCGACCGTGGGGCCGGAATCAGAAGAGGACGGCGTATCCCCATTGGCCAAAAACGCGAGCAGAGCCAATCCTGTACAGGCCACATTCCCCTCTCCCTCGGGCGTTCCCAAAGCATTCCAGGATCCGTCTTTCCGTTGATGCTCCTTTAACCAACTCAGGGCTTTCGGCACGGCGGGTTCTGCAAATTGCGCATGGTAAGCTGACCAATCAAAGGAAAGTGGCGTCATTCCTCCGGAAGGGATCACGACAACCGCCCCCTCGTCTTCATTCAAATGTTCAATTTCTTCCTGCGCCACCGGGGTGATCACCATCACAGAGGAGGAATCATCGGTGCCCGGTCCTTCAGAGAAGACATGCAAGGGCAGCAAGGCCAACAGGATCCATAGGGACCGGAATTTGAGGACGGTACAAAGAGGATTTTCAATTTTCATGGTTTTTTGAAGGTCCGGATTTCAGACCAAAAGAAACCTTAGAGCTTTAGAAGAATGAAGTTTAGGAAAAAGAACATCAAAGGGAGACTTTAATGAAAACACCCGTTCCACTGGAGATTTAAAAATCAAATTCGACACCTTCCTCTTCTTCGACCTCATCCGCTTCCTGATCGAATTCACCGGGCACGGGAATATACACATAGTTTACATGATGAAACACGTAAAAAACCATCAGAGACATGGATGCGAGAGAGGTGTTCACCACCGGACCCAAGCGCTTCCCTTCCTCCGTATAGCCGTTCCAATGTCCATCTTCCGCCTGATTTTGAACCAGGGCTTTCACCAATGCCGGCATAAAGCGCCCGAAGTTGTCCCCGGCGGGATCTTCACAAAAAAATGCATTCACAGCCAAATACCAAAACAAAATCCCACCTCCCGGTTCCGCATCCACCTTGGAATTCCCCCACCGGGGCACCGTATCCGGCAGGGTATATTTTCCCAAAAACTGTATCGCCTCTCGAAGCTCTTCGGAATTCATGCGTCTTGCGAGATGGAGCGCAAAGGCCTCCGCGGCCACAGTTGTTTTATTTACCTCTTGCTTCCCGGATCGTAGGAGCATCTCATCCATAGCCAATTGCACGAGTTTTCCCACTTCCGGATCCCCGCGGAACACCCAGGAAGCCGATGACAGGGCCTGCACCTGCCAAGCCCCGCTCAAAGTCCCCCTTTTCTCTTCCGGATTACCCATTTGTAAACGCATCACCTCGATCCCGCGTTTCAATGATTCGCGTAACACAGGATTTTCAGTCATAATAAAGGCCTCCGCCAAGGCATAGCTGGCGATGGCCTGTCCAGTGACGGGGTCAGCATCCACCGGCCGGAAGACACCCTGTTCATCCTGTTGCGCCACAAGATATTGAAGTGCCTTGCTCACCGTTGCACCGTATTCCGCCGAAGCTGGCGTTTCTCCGTGGCCTATAAATGCAAGTAAAGCCAGACTGGTACAGATCACATTCCCCTCTCCCTCCGGAGTTCCCTCTACATTCCAGGATCCGTCTTTTTGTTGATGCGTCTTTAACCATTTCAGGGCTTTCGAAACTACCGGTTCCGAGAATTTTTCCACCCCGCCACCGTATTGTGCCTCCGCCGCCTGGCGGGATTCCGGCGTGCGTCCCTTAAACAGGCCCATCAGCACCGGACTGGAAACCTCAGGCATTAAATCATCCAATTCATCCCGGGCCGCTTCTTCAGCCCGGCCGGGACCGATCAAAAAGCACAACAGACAGACGCCCCTCAAAAGAACAGAATTGAAGGACAGGGAAATTCTCACACCTTTTAATGCCTTTTCTACTTTCATGATTTAAAAGGACGTAATACATTCACCACATTGTCGCAAGAAACCCAATAAAACGCGATGTTTTGGCTTAAGTAAAGAAATCTCACCCTTTTTATCGTTATTTATTTGTCAAATACCCGGAACGTTCGTAAAGTGCGTTGTCGAAAATATTTAAGGAAGCTCCACACATGATAAATTTGAAAGAACCGCAGGTCTCCTCCGTTTGTAAAAAGATGCTAACCGGAATCACCGGATTGTCTCTGGTAATGTTTCTGGTCGCCCATCTGATCGGAAATCTCACCTTGTTTGCCGGTCCCGATGTCTTTAATGCTTACGCGCAGTTCTTGCATCATTTCATGCATGGCATGTTCATCCGCATTGCCGAAGTGGGACTCTTGGGTTTCTTCGCGCTGCATATCTGGTCCGCCCTGAGCGTACAGCGCAGCAAAAAGAAAGCCCGCCCTGCCGGATACGAAGTGAATGCCTACGCTGGTGGCGCCAGCAAAAAGAGTATTCACTCTTTATATATGGCCGTAAGCGGAATCACCATTCTGGTATTCATCATTATCCACCTGATCAACTTCAAGTATGCCGATCATGATGTGGTAGGAACCATGACCATGGAAAACGGTATTGAAGTCACCAATGTCTATAAACTGGTGGTCTTAACCTTCCAAGGCAACTTCGGATTGGTTCTCCTTTATATGGTCGCCATGGGCTTCCTCTGCTCCCACTTGCTGCACGGCATTTGGAGTGCGATTCAAAGTTTGGGACTCACCCGTCCTTCCACCATCCCCTACCTGAATTTGGTGGGAATGGCCATTGCCGTCGCCCTCGCGGTCGGCTTCCTCCTTCTGCCCTTGCTCATCTTCATGATGCGCGGCACTTTCGATCCCGACGCGGTTCCCGAATACGGAACCCACGCCCGCCTGATGCTCGCCCCCTGGATGCTCGGTTAACCCATTTGAAACAAAGGTTCTAAAATGATCAAAAAACCAACCCTCGACGCAAAAATCCCGGAAGGTCCCATCGGCGAAAAGTGGACCAATCACAAATTCAACATGAAATTGGTGAATCCGGCCAACAAACGGAAACACGAAGTCATCGTGGTCGGTTCCGGACTGGCCGGTGCCTCGGCCGCGGCCTCCCTCGGAGAACTCGGCTACAAAGTGAAATGCTTCTGCATTCAGGATTCCCCCCGCCGCGCCCACTCCGTGGCCGCTCAGGGAGGCATCAACGCCGCGAAAAACTACCAAAATGACGGCGACAGTGTTTACCGTCTCTTTTACGACACTGTAAAAGGCGGAGATTTCCGTGCCCGCGAAGCCAATGTACACCGTCTGGCGGAAGTCAGTAACAGCATTATCGACCAATGTGTTGCCCAGGGTGTTCCTTTTGCCCGTGAATACGGCGGAACCTTGAGCAACCGTTCTTTCGGTGGCGCGCAAGTTTCACGTACCTTTTACGCACGTGGCCAGACCGGCCAGCAGTTGCTCCTCGGTGCCTACGGCGCCCTGATGCGTCAGGTGGATGCCGGCAGCGTGGAAATGTTCACCCGCCGGGAAATGCTGGACGTCGTGGTCGTCGACGGCAAAGCCCGCGGCATCATTGTCCGCAATCTGGTCAGTGGCGAACTCGAAGAGTACGCCGCCGACGCGGTACTGCTTTGCACCGGCGGATATTCCACCGTATTCTATCTGAGTACCAACGCGGTAAACTGCAACGCAACCGCCGCCTGGCGCTGCTACAAGAAAGGCGCTCATTTCGCCAATCCTTGTTTCACGCAGATTCACCCGACCTGTATTCCCCGTTTTGGTGAAACCCAATCCAAACTCACCCTGATGAGTGAATCCCTCCGCAATGACGGTCGGGTATGGGTTCCCAAAAAGAAAGAAGACGACCGCAAACCCATCGATATTCCCGAAGCGGAACGTGACTATTATCTGGAAACCAAATATCCGGCCTTCGGAAACCTGGTTCCCCGCGATATCGCCTCCCGGAACGCTGAAGAAGTTTGTGTGCAGGGACGCGGCGTAGGCCCCACCGGTTACGCGGTCTACCTCGACTTTGCGGATGCCATCAACCGCCTGGGTAAAGATGTGATCGCCGCCCGTTATGGCAATCTCTTTGCCATGTATCATGAAATTACCGGTGACGATCCCTACGAAACCCCGATGATGATTTATCCCGCCCCGCATTATACCATGGGCGGACTCTGGGTGGATTACAACTTGATGACCACCATCGAAGGTCTGTTCGCACTGGGAGAAGCCAACTTCTCCGATCACGGTGCCAACCGCCTCGGGGCTTCCGCTCTGATGCAGGGTCTGGCCGACGGGTACTTTGTGATCCCCTACACCCTGGGCAACTACCTCGCCACCGAAAAACCGGCACCGGTAAATACCAATGCCCCGGAATTCGCGGAAGCGAGAAAACAGGTCAGCCAAGGCATTAAAGACCTCATGAACATCAACGGCAAAACCACCGCCGATGAGATTCACCGTCAACTGGGCGATGTCATGATCGAATACGTCGGCATGTCCCGCTCGGAAGAAGGTCTGAAAAAAGCCCTGAAGAAAATCCCGGAAATCCGCAAGAAGTTCTACGAGGATCTCTGCATTCCCGGAAATACCAAAGACTATAACAAAGAGCTGGAAAAAGCTGCCCGGGTAGCTGACTTCCTCGAACTGGGTGAACTCATGGCCCGTGACGCACTGGAACGTAAAGAATCCTGTGGCGGACACTACCGGGTGGAATCCCAGGACGAAGAAGGCGAAGCCAAACGCGACGACGAAAACTTCTGTCACGGCGCAGTATGGAAATTCAAGGGCGAAGGCAAAGTGCCTGAACGCCTGATCGAAGAACTCCATTACGAACACGTCATTCCCAGCAACCGCAGTTACAAATAAACCCTTCTCCAAGGTCAAAACACATGAAAGTAAATCTCAAAATTTGGCGGCAGGCAGGACCGGATGCACCCGGTAAGCTGGTCGATTATAGCGTGGAAAATATTGATCCTTCCCAGTCTTTTCTGGAAATGCTCGATACCCTGAACGAACAACTGGTCAAATCCGGCCAGGAACCGGTCGCCTTCGAAAGTGACTGCCGTGAAGGGATCTGCGGAAACTGCGGTCTGGTCATCAACGGCGTCGCCCACGGTGCCAAGGGCGGCTGTACCACCTGTGAAATCCGCATGCGTCAATACAATGACGGCGACACCATCACCGTGGAACCCTTCCGCGCCAGAGCCTTCCCGCTGATCAAAGATCTGGTGGTCAACCGTACCGCCTTTGACCGGATTATGAGCAAAGGCGGATATGTCGCCATGAATGCCGGTTCCGCCCAGGATGCAAACCTGCAACCCATTCACCAGGACCTGGCCGAAGCGGCCATGGATGCAGCCTCCTGCATCGGTTGTGGTGCCTGTGTCGCTGCCTGCCCCAATGCAAGCGCCAGTCTGTTTGTGGGTGCAAAAGTTTCTCAATACACCTGGTTGCCCCAGGGACAGGTGGAACGCAGCACCCGCGCCTTAAAAATGGTCAAACAAATGGACAGCGAAGGCTTCGGCGATTGCTCCAACCACGCGGAATGTGAAGCGGTATGCCCGAAAGAGATTTCCATCGCCAACATCAGCCGTATGCGGCGTGAATTCTCCAAAGCGCTGTTTGCACGTTAAGCAACCGCGACACCGCTCTCCAGCGGTGAACCAAAAAAAACCTCATGGCAACATGAGGTTTTTTTTGTGCTGTTGGAAAACACCTCTTTTCATTTTCGACGACCCAAATGCCTTTTCAGTCCCGCATACCCGGGTTCCGCGTACCCTTCGCGTAAACGCTTGGAACTCTACCTCTGGTTTTTGCGCGGGTTTTAGATTCAAGTTCCGACTTCAGGTGCAGCCGTAGTTCCATCGCCCCGATGGAAAACGAATGCTTTCGTATTTACCGCGGGGGCCCCTGGCCGCTGGGGCGTCCTTCGGGCAGGCGCGGAACTACGCCTTGAAACTTCAGGAGCCGAACCATCTGGGATGGAACCCGGAACGTTCCCGCCGGCTTTTGCGCGGATGTCGAGTTCGGAGTCCCGCCTTCAGGCGGTTCGACGGAACGCCTTCAGGCTTCCGGTTTCGGAACCCGGGTTCCGCACAGCCCTTCGCGTAAACGCTTGGGATGAACCCTCTAAAGATGGAACTCTGAACTTTCCCAATGGGAACAGAGGCTGGGTTCGGAGTCCCGACTTCAGGCGGTTCGACGGAATGCCTTCAGGCTTCCGGTTTCAGAACCCGGGTTCCGCGCACCCTCAAGCCGGAATATCGTCAGACAGATCCGGCTCATTGCTTCCTCCCGAGGAAGCCCGGATTTTCAGCGTCGGTTCGAAAACCTTTTGCTCCACTGATTTCCCTTCTCTGATTTGCATCAGCATTTCCACCGCAAGTTTCCCCCGGGGATAGTTTAATTGGTTTACAGACGAAAGCGAAGGAAGGGAGTACGCACAAAACGGGGAGTCATCCACACCGATCACCAATAAATCATCCGGGGTTTTGATTCCGGCAGCCGTAAAGGTGTTCATTAATCCGGCGGCCAGCGTATCCGATTGCGCCACCACCCCGTCCGGAATTTGGCCGGCATCAATCCAATGTTTGGCGGCCGCGACCCCTGACTGATAACCAAAACTACTCTCCCCGCACTGATAGATCCATTTGTCTTCAATCTGCATACCCGCTTCCTTCATGGCTTTTTTGTAGCCCGCAGTACGATTTTCCATTACCGCCACATGGCCGATGGTTTTACAGCCCTGTTCAATCAGATGCTTGGTGGGAAGCTCCCCGGTGGCGATGACATTTACCCCGACATTGGGCAGATCAGGATGCAGCGCCTCCTCGACGATGGTCACCATCGGCAAACCATCTTTCTGTAAATCCATGATCACTTCACACAATTCCCGGTGGGGAACCCCGCCAACGATCAACCCGTCCACCAATCCCCGGTGCGCAGACTCACACACTTCCAAAAACTCGGATTTCTGTTCGAAGAACCCCAACATTAACTTTTGATCGTACTCGTTGGATTTTTCAAAAATGCCGCGCACCATATAATCAACCAATGGACTTCCGCGTTCCCCGTGACGGTGAATCATCACCGAGATACTGTTATGAAAGCCGGAGCGGAGCGAAAGGGCCGAACTGTTTTTCCGGTAGTTCCGCTCTTTCGCGACTTTCTTAATCTTTTCAGCAAGTTCATCCGAAACCCGCGTGTTTCCCAGACGATTGTTCAATACTTTGGATACTAAAGAAATTGAAACATCTAATTCCGTGGCGATATCCTTCAGTGAAACAGTCGGTAACGTATAACTCATAATAAATGACTATACCTTTAACATTTCGTCATAAAAGTCCTTACTGCAAAAAAGATACAGCCATAAAAGAGCAAAAAGGGATTTTTCGGACCTCCAACCGGAAACAGCACCCTGGCCGTAATGTGCCGTCTAAAACGAGATAAAAACAGTACCCAACCCTTTTACACCCTTTAAAATCATCAGGGGTCCCCCAAAGGCATAAATCAATAAACTCTATAAATCTAAGTTTTGATCATTGCGTAAATTCAGAGGGATATGATAAAAATATTATCAATCCCCACTCACATTATATTCAATCTGTTTTCCCGCCCTGTTTCCAAAAGTCTGTTTTAAGTCAGACCCATCCCGCTTTGTTACCCGACTCGCGGAGAAACGAACGGCACAAAACGCCACTGAACCAACCTTCCTAACCGATACGGTTCAACTTTAGACACAGCCCATAAGAATAAGAACCTATGCAAAACCCATTCCCACGCTTCGTCATCTCTATTGTAATCGGATGCCTCCCTATACTTTCTGCCCAAGTTTGGAATTGGTCAGGAGGCGCATGGGAACCTCTTTACAATATACTTGGTAGCCAGAACGACCCTGGATTTACCACGATTCCCATGGATGCCATCGTATCTGAATCCCCGGCCGAAATCACCCTGAGATTTTTTTCCGCTTCGAGCCCCAGCTCAGCAGATGTCAGTGGTGATTACGATATTTACCGTAAACATCCCGATGATTTAACTTGGGCAGATGGAGACGGAAAAATCGGTTCCGTCACCATCGGAACCGTTTTGACCACCTGGACAGATACAAACGTAGTGGTGGGCGAACGTTATGAGTACGGGATCGCTCTCGCCTCTACCAGTAGTGGCGGTGATGGCAGTAGTGGCGATGATGCCCCTGGCAGCGGCGGAGGGTACACCCCGCCCCCTGTATTTATGAATGGAAATGTCATCGCCGGCATCAAAGCTGATATGACGGAAGCCCGTGGACGCGTCGCCTTGGTGCTCACCCGCGAAATCGCAGCCGCACTACCCGACGAACTTGCCACCTACGAAGCTGACCTTGTGCGTGACGGTTGGGTTGTGCACCGAATATTGGTGGACCGTGCTCCGGATTATTTATCAAACGGCAGTGGGCCCAATGATGAGGATGGGATTCCCACCGCCCCTTATCCAGATGACCACGTGACCCTGAAAAGTCAGCTTGTTACGCTTTATCAACAATATCCGTCCGAACTAAAACAGGTCGTTCTCATCGGAAAAGTCCCGGTGGCCCGAAGCGGCACTGGATATTTCGGTCCCGATGGACACGGAAACAAAACCTCCTTTGCCGCAGACGCCTATTACGCGGACATGGACGGCATCTGGGAAGACAGCCGCAGCAATAAGCCCTATTACACTTCAAACATTTCCTCGGTGGTGAAAAACGGAAAGATCAATGTCGCGGGAGACCTGAAATTCGACGCCACACATCTGTATGAGGTCGACGGCCCGGAAAATGATTTGGAAGACACCCGGCTGGAACTGGGTTTCGGACGTATCGATTTGTCCCTGGGCATCCAGGCGGAAATCGAATCCACCCGCAATTATTTTAATAAATTACATCGCTATAAAACGGCGACATCCGATTTCCAGCCGGGACGAAGGGCCATTCACCGCTCTCAGTTTGGGTCTGTGAAACATGCGTATTTGGGAGGAATTCCCGGTGTACTCGGCATGGAACAATTAGATTTCATTACCTCAAGTGACCTTCCTTCCAGCCCCGACGGAGATAACGATGCCATGTATACCCGGGATGTTTCCGGCCCTTACCTTTTCTATTTTAAAGGGAGCGGGACCCCCGGCCTCAGCAACGGCAGCCAGGCGGTTTTCTGGACCGGGATGCAAAGTCACTGGGGTTACTGGTACGAAAGAAGCGACATGGCCCAAAGACTGGCCGAAGATAATTTTACTCTCAGCTACACCTGGACCATCGCCAATGGCGCGCCTTATAACAGTTACCTCTACCACCGCCTGGGCATGGGGGGCACCACCGGCGACATGATGCGGGCCAGTATGAGCTACCGCTATCCTTACACTTCGAAGGCAACAAACTACGTCGCCGCCTACAATCCGCTGTTTATGAATCACATCGGCGATCCCACCCTGCGGGTGTTTATGTTTCAGCCTCCAACGGACCTGCAAGTCCTGCCCAACGGTGGAGAACCCGAACTCTCCTGGACTGCCAGCACCGCCCCTGCCGGTGAACCCCCGGTCATCGGTTACCATGTGTATCGTTCCGCGAACGCCGGTGGCCCCTTCGAACGCATTACCTCAACGCCACTGACCGCCACCACTTTTACCGATTCAGCTCAAGCCGCACAAACTTGGCACTATCAGGTAAAAGCGATTCGTTTGGAAGACTGCGGGGGCGGCAGTTATTACAACAGCAGTCTGGCTGCTCAACAAGAAGTCGACCTGTTAAATCCAGCGCAAACACTTCAAATCGCCTCCCCCGCAACCCTGCCCTCCATTCCCTGGAAGACTTCAACCGGGATCAATCTAGAGGCCAGTGGCGGCACCCCGCTTTTCTCATGGACCCTCATCAGCGGTGCCCTTCCTTCCGGTATCACCCTGCAGGCCGGTGGACACTTAACAGGCATTCCGGATACTGCTGGAACCTACAACTTTGAGCTGGAGGTTACGGATGCCCTGGGGCAGATCGACCAAAAAGCTTTCAGCCTGGAAGTCCATGATCAGGATTTCCAAACCCTGATTGCGGAAGCTTCAACTCATGTTCGGGGTCATTCTGCTTATCGGGACCGGACACCTGCCAGCCAAACCATACAAATTGCCGGAGGAAATCATCGTTACGACGGCTATCTCCGCTTTGACCTGAATGACCTGGATGAAAATCAGGGGATTGGGACAGCCAAAATTATTCTGATTCCCGACGGGAATACACCCGCGAACAGCATCGTGATTAAAGCTGCGCTGGGGGAAGATGCAGGGGATGCATGGGATGAAACCAGCATCACCTTTAACACCCGTCCTGCTGATCAAACTGTACCTGCAGAAATTACGGCCACAGAATTTGCAGTGCTGCACAGCCCCTTTGAATTAGATGTAACGCCCTTTGTAAAAAGTACCTTAAAAAATGATCCGAATAAAATCCTCAGTATTCATTTAAGTTCTGAGACCTCTGCCGGATGGGGAAATCAAGTGACAGCATCAGGCATATACGCCACCTCACTGGCCCGTCCCCGCCTGGAAGTCCAAACCCACCGATGGTTAAAGGCGGAAAACTGGAAGGAACAGCACTTCGATCAAACCGGTAATACCGGGGACGCTGCCGACGATGCCAATCCGGCCGGAGACGGCATACCCAATTTGGTGAAGTTTGCTTTAGGCCTGGATCCGAATACGGATTACCGCGGCAATCCGGAAGCACCCAGAATGCAAATTACCCGGATTGGAGAAGAGGACTTTCTTACATTCTCATTCACCCAAGATCCCGATGCCACCGGGGTAAATATACGCATTGAAGGGAAAGATTCTCTGACAGATCCGACCTGGGAAATTTTAGACCCGATGGTACCAGCGAATCAATTGGAAGTCCTGGAAGACCATCCGCGTCAGGGGGTCAACACCATCAAAGTCAAGGACAGCAAATCCAATCCCGGGAAACGGTTTCTGCGCATGAAAGCCGAACGCCCCGAATAACCTCAGACCGCGTGAAGATTCAAGTGGGGATGCTCTCATCCACATATTGAATAATAGAAATTGAAAAAATAATGAAAATAACCTCCTTGATACTTCTCGCGGTTATCTCACCCCCTATACTATCTGCACAAAGCTCCCCCTCTCCGGAAGAATGGGCGGAAAAGGGTTCTCAGATCTGGACCTACATTCAAAGCGGCAAGTCATTGCAGCATGCCGAAACCGTTGGCTGGGTCGACTTCCAACACTCGAAAGCCTCGGTAAAAATGGAAGTGGATGCCCAGATGTTTCCGGAATTCACCACTGCGGAAGGCGAGCGCATCAAACCGGGTCTCCGGGACATGAACGACCCGGTACACGGAACGAATGTTATGCAGTCCGGCGGTCAATTTCTGGATCATCCCGCCCCCTTCGATCACGATGACGACGGCAACCCGCTGGGATTAAAAGTGAACACCCCCGCCAACAAAAATGCGGCGGTTTACAATCGGCTGGGGATCCGGCTCGAAAACACCCCTCCGGGAAAATTGTTGTTTTTGTACGAGATGACTTCGGAAGACAAACCCGGCAGTCGCTGGTATGCACGTGAAGTGATTTTCCCGGTGGCCGGTTGCCCCTGGCGGCCGGAAAGTATAGCCATGAATGAACCCGCGAGGGAAAGCCACTTATTGAAGCTGGCCGTCTTTGTGCTGGAACCCTGGGAAAATCCCGCGGAGCGCATTCCGGAAAAACTCCACCGGGAGGATCTGGTCATCGACTTTGATGCCCATGCCGCCGACCTGGATTGGCCGGGAACCATGGACTGGATTGTAAAAAACATCAGCGATGACAGCATCGCTCCCGGCGAAACTTTCATTATCCAGCTACCCGGAAAACGCCTGGAAGACACCCAAAAATTCGGAGTCATTTTAAACAAATATTCTCCCCTGGGAAAAACCCTGAACGCTTTAACCGGCGGCCGGAAAGTCTGGCTGGTTGGACATCCGGACACCACCATGCCCTGTCTGGCTACCCATGACATTCACAATGTGGGCGTATTGTTCACCCGGATTGGCAGACGGGAGCAAGACGGTGTGACTGCCGATAATGCGGACCGCTACAATTCTTTGGTTTCAGTGTTCGCCGGGAATTTTGATTTCCGCAACAATTGGCTGGAATGCCCGGACGGCACGTCCGGCGCTTCCATTACTTTGGTGCGGGTCGAGAATTGTACCTTCGTGGATAACATTCTTGGCGGCGGGGCGGCCGGGTTCAGCACCGGAGGGAACAGTCAAGTCGTCAGCACTGTCATCGCCCGGAATTGGATGGAACGCGCCTATGATGCGGTGCAAATGTATGGAGGCTGGCAGGATGTAGTATTCGCTTACAACCATTTTGCCGGAGCAAGTGGATACGCAAACCGCCAACACCTCAGTGGACACCTGGGGGCAAATCTCCATACCGACGAATTTCAGTCACAGGCCAACTCATCCAGCATTCATCCCCAACAATTCTGGGTATTCAGCAACTTGTCCCAGTTTGGTAAACACAACTGGCCGGCCCAATGGGCACCCGTGGGCGGCGGCACCCAGAATTTTATTATCGACAGCGATGCTTATGTGAACACCCACATCTATTGGAACATTTTCCAAAACCTTCAACCCACCGGACACCGCGGCATCAAAACCATTTCGCCGGACATCGGCTGGGTCCAATCCAACCCCGAACAAAATCAAAAAGATTACATTCAAAATCTAAGCATTGTGGGAAATGCCTTTTTGGAACGCTGGGATTTCAACAACCATCCTCTCTACGGATATTGGCGGCCGGAATCTTCAATCGGCGGAAGACTTCATCAGCCCTTCTTCGAGCTGATGAACAGCGAAAATTTGTACGCCACCACCCACCTGGACCGAATCCCCGCCCTGTTCAAAAACGTGATGGAGTCCCGACCGGATCCGGAAGTCATGGTGGATTGGCGCAAGCATACCCCCAAGTTGCAAAACGTATATCAACGCCCCATCACTTTTACCGGATCCGTCAAAGATGGATATCTGGCCGACTTCAGCAAGACGACTTATGCCGAAGATAAATTTTTGGAAGGGTTCCTGGCCCCGACGGATTTCAGCGTCATCCCCGAATGGGAAAAATCTCCCAGTGGGGCCGCCAGGTTGACGCCCCGATCGGAATTAAGTCAAATTGCACCCATGCCAACCGACCTCGCGGCCTTCCTGGGAGACCCTTCCCGGGCAGGGAGTTTTTTTAATGAACTGAATGCCAGCCCGGTAAAGGCCGCACCCCAAATCCTCCAGAACCCTTGGCGCGCAGAGGCAAAAGATGACGGCTTTGTTTTACACATCAAATTCGGATCCGTGGGTACTCCCGGCACCGAACGGGAAATTTTCCGTGAGACTGCGGGAGACCGGAGTTACCGGGTTTTGCTCACCCGGGAAAACACCGCACGGTATGAAATGCGGGAAGGGAAAAAACTTCTCTCTCAGGTAGAGGGTACCGACACCTTTAAGGACGGAGACCACCTCAGCATGCAAGTCTACACCCCCTACTTTCCCATTCATCCGGAAGGACATTATCCCAGTACCCTTTTGAGTCATGCATATGCCAACGGCATCCGGAAGATCCGCTACATCTCATCAAAAACGGAACCCGCCGTCCCCGCCACCGAAGCCGATACTTTATCGGTCTGGATGAATCCGGAAGCGCGCTACCAATTCAAAGAATGGAAAGAGAATCAATGGCTTCCGGTGTGGGGAGGACGTGACACCATTCATGCAAATGCCATCCGCTCCTTTTCCGCCAACCGGAAAAAATTCTTTAGCGGACGTATTGCCGGAGGGGGCATTGGAACCGCCGAAAATTATCGACGGGACTTGTATCCGGTTCCGGAAGAGAAATGGATGAATCTTTATCTGGATGGCCCCGGAGAGGATTCAACCGGGATTTGGCAGGACAATGATTTACGCTGGGTGAATACCGGCACCACTTTTCCCATCGTTTTTCTGAAACAGGGAGAATCCGTACTGGGAGGGAATGCTTTCTTTAGCGGTATGGCTCCGGCCAGTGGACGTCCCCGCTGCGTCATTCGTCACAACATTGATCACCAGGACAAAAAACACGACTGGATCTGGACACCGGATGAAACCCTTCCCCGGGGGGAAGTCACCCTCTTCAAAACTTTTGACGGCAGTTATGAAAGTTTCCGCGTCATCCGCGGTGGGCAGGGAGAATACGGACTTCCCAAAAACGAACCTGCATACCGATGGCTGGAAAGCATCACCGCCGCCCTCGCCTTTATCCGTCCGCCCTTAGACAAGCAAGGGAAAGTGCCCGGATGGGGAACGCCGGAGATTTATCTGAAAGGGGAATAACCCGGATGGACCGGGGGCGCCCCGCCCCCACAACAACACATTCAAAAATACATCAGGAAGCGGAAGGAACGTTGACTTTCAACCGCCCCAATCCCCCGGGCAGATCCACCTCAATATCCTGTGGGCTCCGCGGATCCCAGTCCGCCAGATAACGCAGCAACGCCAACACCACGGTTCCGCCCCAGCCGTGGCAGAGACTCATCTGACTGAGCCCTCCGCCTTCCACGAAGCCCTCCCACAGGGTATCGGAATCCGACTCAATGATCGGAAGGTAGCTTCGGAGAATTTCCTCCAGCAGTTCCTCTTTCCTGCCGGCTTCCCCGAACATGCGCAGGGTTTGCCATTTGCCATAAGGTGAGGCGGGAATAAAACGTTCATCCCCCGTGACACGTCCCTGCTGCCAAAGCCGAAAACGCGCCAGCCCGTCCCCTTCCCCCAAACCGAGCTGCCCAGCCAGTGCGTGTCCAAGTTCACTGAAATGTGCGTGCCCGTTCTCCTCTTTCTCCCGCAGACCCAATTCGAGAAACAGATCCGATTCCGGATCGGAGAAATAGGGAAGGATCGCCTCCCTCAACTTTTCAGCTTCAGCGCGAATTCTGTCACATTCGCGGTCATCCCCCTGCCGATCGAAGAACCATTCAAGATCCTGCAAAGCCTGCAGGTAGCGAAGGTTCATGCTAAAGATCGGTTTTCCGGATCCTGCGAGTCTCACAACCGGGGAAAGAGGGTTATCCAGCCAGTTGAAACAGGGGAGATGGTCAAAAAGAAACAGGCCGTCCTCCCGCATGAATTTCCGGTACCATTTCCGGAAAGTGGAGAGCTGGATTTCCAGGTCATCAATGAGACTCCTGTCCCCGGTGTAACGCTCATATTCCCGGAGAGCATGGAGATAATCAAAACTCTGGGCCGGAAATTCTTCGTTGAGGGGCTGACAGACGAAGAAGGGTCCGTCTGATTGCTGAAGTCGTGCATGCTGTTTAAGCACCGCGCGCAACAGTCGGGTGTCCGCAAAACAATAATGATTGATCAGACCAATACGCTGGGCATCTCCAATCCATTGCCGCCGCTCCCGCCAGGGACAGTCCATAATATTATCCAGCATGCACATCCGGGCCGCACGCAAGGAAAGGTCGATCACCCGTTGAAGTTCCGCCGACTCCGCCTCCAGTTCACATTTGGCAGGAAGCTCCTGCCAAGTTTCGATAAATCCCAGTGTCGACACTTTCACAGCATCCGCTGGAAGCCCCTGGCCGTCCAGGCCCCGGAAGGTCAACTGCAGATAATGTCCCGCAATCCAGTCCAGACTTTCCAAACAGTGGATCCCGGAACCGAAGATATGCCGGTCCGTGGTATACACCGTGGTGGAGGCATTTTCAATGTGGTCCTCTGAAAGCCGTTCGTGCCAGGAGAGATCACAGATGAACGGCAATTCCGACCGTAAATGGATTTCAGGGTAGCCTCGCTGATAGGTGGTACTGTGAAAAAGAAAACTGTAGGCTTTTCCCTCTTCCACGGCCGGAACCTTTAATGGAAAGACCTCTACGGCTGAGGAGGGAAGCTCTTGCCTATCCTCAAAGGTCTCTGCACTAACCGCCCGGGCCGCGCAGGGAAAATCGGGCTCCAGATTCGCGACAGTGCCTTGACGGATCAGCTTCCAACGATCAGTCCGCAGTTCCTCCCGGTTGAGAGGAAAAGGCCGCAACTCCTGTTCAAGATATCGGACACCGGGCACCGGGGTTGCGCGGGGGCCATCCTGAAGCCATGGAGTATCCATGGGCACAAAAGGAAAGTCCTCCGGAAGTTTCCGGTGATCCAGATACTCCATGCAATCCAGATTGAACCACTTGCTGCGGAGTTCCGTGCGGTACCAGGCGGGAAGTACTGCGTATTTCCAATCCTCCCCGCTCCGGCAAAGAAGTTGCCGTCCCTCCGAAATCTCCAGCAACAGTCCGGGATCCTTCGGGGTCGAAGCTCCACTGGGCAATCCTCTCCACCAAGCCAGCACCGCAAGTTCATTCACACCGCTTCGGAAATCGTCCCCGGCAAGCTCCCTCTGCTCCAGATAATGCTGACCCGGATAATTCAGCGAGGTGTAGCGATGGACCAGTTTTCCATTGAGGAAAACTTTTGCCGCAGACTCCGCTCCGATCCGCAACTGCGGATGCAACAAAGGGCCGTCCGCCCGGAAGGAGGCCCGGAAGAGCACATGTGCATTTGCGGAAACAGCTTCAACCGGCCAGATCCACTCCGCTTCCAGACGTTCCTGTTTTTGCATCTTCTTTAACAGGACGGGGGCGTGTGCCCCCCTGTCCTCCTTGAATCGCTTTACTCCGCCTTCAGTCGTTCGGGCACCACATCCGGTGAAGTGATCAGCAAGTAGTCCAAGTTGATTCCGGTACCACTGCTGTTGATCATTTTCAGTACGTTCTCCCCTTCGTTTAATTTAATCAGCAAAGGTTCTTCGGTGGCGGGATTCATTGCGGTGCGAAGTTTCCAGTCGTCTGAGTTGTTGGCCCAGCCTCCGGTCACTTCGAACGTGATGGGGGCAAAAGGTTCCTGCTCAACACCGTTGATTTCAAGAATCCGCTCTCCGTTGCCCAAGGCGGTACAGTAGACCAGACTCAGATTGTAATACCCTTCCGCCGGAGCGTTTACAGTGTATTCCAACCAATGGCCTGAATTGTTCCAGGAAGCAAACGCTTTGCCGATGATGGCTTTCTTCTTGCTGGAAATTCCCACTTTGCCTTCGCCTTCACCACTGAAGTCTTCCGCCTGCACCACCACTTGGGTCCCGGCGGGAAGCGCTAAAGTTTTGGCTTCAGCCAAACGAACTTTATTGCGGGCCAATGCTTCATTCTTGTCTTTCATAGCCGCGGCTTCCGCCTCCGCCTGCACCTCACGCAACATCCGTTGACGATAGGCAAACAGACTTTCGGCATCTGCTTTCGCCAGTTCAATCCGGCCATTGGCGGCCAGATCAAATGACAGTCCCGCCCCGCCGTTTGACACCTTCACTTTCTCTCCGGAACGGTCGCCGTTTTTATCCAGCGCGTATGCGGTCAACCCGGACAAACCGGGAAAACGAACCAACACCGATGCGGCAGTGGGTGAAGGATTCGCCAGCACGTAAGCATCGTTGTCCATTTTTTCAAGCAGTGCATTTCCGGTTTCACTTCTTTCCAGCACAGAGTCTTTGGTTACCAAATGACGTCCTCCCGCCAGCGACAACATCACAACCTCTCCGGCACTTTTACTTACAAAGGCTTGTTGCGCGTCCGTACCAAAGTCATCCAAATTGAATTCATCGGACCTGAACGAAGTAAAACAATAATCGTTTCCGCTGATGGTTTCGATTTTCAACAATCCGTACCCATCCTCCAAGGTTCCGGAAACCGCGACACTCCGGATCATGCTTTGACCATCCACATCCAACTCCACCACATTTCCATAAAGTGTGCTGTTGGTTTTGCGTCGTTGTAGAATTGCGGTCGGACGTTCGAGACCCATCCAGCCTTCGCCCAAAATCACTTGAGTTTCTTTTCCGCCACTGGCATGGAAATGTGCGGTTCCGCCTTCAACTTCAAAGCTGACTTTATACCCATCCGCCGTAGAGGCGGCCCGGGTGTTTATCAGTTCACTGTAACCCCGTTCTACAGGAGCTTTAAATTCAAAAGGCTCAAGGGCAAGATCAGTACTCATCTTCCCGCGGATGTGCCAGGGCAGATCATAGGTCCGGGGCAATGAAGCAAACGCTCCATAAATATCCGCAATATAATCCGGGGTCATAAACAGACTCCGGTCCACAATCACGCCGGTATAAACCTTGTCACTGTTTGCACGTTGCAAACCGATCCGGTCTCCGGAAGAGAAGGTCAGCTGATACGATGGTGCTTTCTTTTGGTTCAGCATATCCACAACCAAGGTATTGTGCGCCACGGTGTTGGCATACCAGTTTCTATATAGAGGCTGTTCATACCATACGATGCCGGGGTCAGGAATTAACTGATCGCCGAAAGCAAACACATCAATATTCAGTTTATCCGGATGATCATGCGAACCGCTCTTGCCGGTGTCCATCAGCAAATTAATGGTGCCGTTTTTACTGGTGTTACGCAGAATGCCGTATCCGACATCGAAGAAGTTTTTACTCTTCCACTCGAACGCCTCATTTCCATCGGAAACATCACCGTACATAATGGAGACCGGGAATTGCTGGAATTTGGCGGCCAGACTTTTTCCGGTATGTCCCAGAATAGTTAAATAGCGTGGATCGCGGTAGCGGAGGTATCCGTATTCCCAGAGGTAAGCTTCACGTCCGATAATTGACGCACGGCCGGAGTCATTCACCGCCGGGGCCGTCAAATCCGGATACGCCATTTCAATCGGCGAATCAAACAAGTTTTTAAATGCGGCATCCCGGTAGCTGTACATGTCGATGCCGTGGTGACGGAGAATTTCCGCATCGGCAACCAAAGACTGCATCGCCATTCCCTGATACCCCATGGCCCCTTCCGACCAAAGTCCGTCAGGACTGATGGCCTTTTCACTGAAATGTATCATCACCCCGCCCTTCGGATTCTCTTTGGTTCCTCCGGGACCATACAGCGCCAAATCGGTCATGGCCTGATCTTCCAGCACAATACCGGTAATCAGTACGGCCGTGGTACAGATCGCAGACCAGTTGGTGGCCGCGCGAAGAACATGGGAATTTTTAGCAATAAAATTCGCGGAGTCGCGGAGAAAATCTTCTTCAATTTTCTGACGCTCCGCATCCGTGATGGAAGGCAGGTTGTAAATCAAATCATAGCCGCGTGCGACCTGAATCAACCAGGTCGCATCCCCCAGACGCTGATCAAAAACCCGGCCGGAGTCATGATTAAAACCCGGACGGTTTCCGGCGGCATAATTTGGAAAAGCCTCCGCATACGCCAATAGAATTTCTTTGGCAAACTCCGCATATTTCACTTTGCCGGTGAGCGCATACGCCATGCCCAAATTGGAAAGGTCCAATCCGTTTTCGTTATGAATTGCACCGACTTCCTTCACCGGTAAATGCATCCATTCCCCTTTATCATCCTTGCGGGGTTCCGGAACATTCACCCCTTCTGCGATTAACTCATCCATGGCGCGTTCCAGTGCCGCCAGTTGTTCTTGAAGTATCTCAGAAGTCTCCAACATCTGCTTGTACTCAATAATATCCTGTTGATCCCAAAAAGTGCGGGGGTGCCCTTCGGTCTGCCGGACATCCACAAAAACTTCCACTTCCCCTTTAGCGGCCGCAGTCGGTTGAATTGCGTCGGGGATCTCAGTGACCTGATAGGTTTCAGGCAACGCCATCGCAGAATTCACATCGGTGCTGGTCCAAACCTGAACCGGTCCCAGACCTCCCCAGTCGGGGCCCAATTTTCCGTCTTTCAATTTCAGACGGGGGTGACTGCCGGTGACCACCAAACGCATGGTCTGGGTATGAACTTTTACCGGAACCTTGATCCGCTCTCCGGATGCGGGCATTTCAGATTCCGCAATTTTTTTACCATCCACATAAATCTCAATCCCGCTGGGATACTTCATGTTGTAGCGTTTGTTGGGTCCGACTTCCACCGACTCCACATCCACCGGCATTACAAAGCGGAGATCGATGGTCGCGCCTTCGAACGGACTGAAAATTGAGCCCGCACCACGGCCGGTGCCCAGCATTTTTTGGGCCGGCCAGTCTTTATTAAATTTTGCTTTGGTACCTTTGGCGGTCGCACCCAAAGATGCCGACGCGATATTGGTTAATTCTTGTGCCTGCAGGGGAAGCAGCGCAAACAGCGATAAGAGAGGGAGGAGGAGTGTCTTCATTGGGTTCTTCATTATTTTAGAGGTATTGCGAGATTGTAGCTATCGATAACATCGCCGTCATCGGATTTAAAAAGCGTTGCGGCAAACAGCATCGCAGGTTTTCCCTGCTCAAACAGAATCTGGGGTCTTTCCAATTTACTCAAAGTGGTCTGTTCCCCGTCATCCCAGGTCACGGTGCGGGAATAGGCTTTAGATTGCGGGGCCACTTCCCAATTCACCGCATCCGGTGAAAAGGCATGAATCGCCGCCTGGGCTTCCCCGCAGATTTCCCCGGTCATATCCTTGGCAATCAGTTCGTAGCCTTCCCCGTTCCACCAGACAAAACCATCTTCTAAATGGTGATCATCACTGCCTTTGATGCGGATCAACCCGTCACCTGCCCGCTGAAGCGGTTCAGACCAATGCGGAGCTTTGGCACAGCCCAAGTGAAAGCGACCTGCAAACGGTCCTGTGGTATGCCGGACATGGGTACTTTTGTAAATCAGGGTCAGTCGCCCGTCTTCATGCACACAGGGAGCCGGATTGGAGGTGATTACCGCATCCCATTCTCCGGACCGGGTTTCCAGGATCGGCGCATCTGCGCGTTTCCACGGACCATACACCGAATCCGCCACCAGCATGCCACAGCGTTTATGATTCCAAGCCTCCACCCATTGATCGGTCAGCTTAAATCTATCCGGCGAAGACTCATGACGTGGTCCCCGAAAAGTCGTCCCGGTATAGAAGAGCAAGTACTGGTCCCCATGCTTGCGGATCGCGGGATTGTGGGTCACCCGTCCATCCCAAAATTCTTCGCCCCGTACCGGAAGCACCACTTCTTCAAAGCGGTACGGACCTGCGGGTGTATCTGATACCGCCCGGACAATTTCAGAATGCGTAGCCCAGTTAAAAAAGGAAACCGCTTTGCTCCACCGGGATGCAAACAAATGATAACGGCCATCTTCGCCGAGAATGGGTGAACCACACCACACCCAGTAATCATCCTCACGATACGAAGGTGTACGTGAAGCGGGACAAATCCTGTCTTGAAAGGGTATGATCATAAAAGCTTGTTTTGGTATCTAATCGGAAGCACGACCTATACCCCAAGCATCCTGTGTATTGCAAGTTATAATCAAACGTGTGTTCATAATTTTTTTGGATGATTTTCGTTAAAAAGAAATGGTATGAGGGTTCGCAGGTGCTTTTGGTAGTCGACAGATTTTTTCCCAAGGATGGACGAACAGGAATCTAGATGATTCAGTTTCACCCATCTTTTTTTCCTTTTTGATATATCCAATTAATGAATAAGCCAAAAAATCCTCCGATGAGGATTAGCATAAAAAAACCTCCAATATCTATGTGTGCATTCCCTCCGGCGATCACAGCTATGACCGCAAGAATAAATAACATCACCAAACACCCTATCCCTCCTTTTAAAAAAGCTTTTCCTTCTTTTGCCATATTATTTCGGTCTCGATTTCGGGCTTAAATTTTAAGGTACTTTACGACAACGTTTAGGGTGCAGTACGCCAAGCACGAGGGTTCGCAGGTGTTTTTGTTATGACTCACATTTTTGCCAAATTCTACGGAATCAACTTCCGAATCCAATTCCAGGCCCAATGTAATATTTGATTTGAAAAGGAAAAGTGACTATATCCAAAACTAAAGTTACGGGCGTTAGGATGACAGCCATAGTTTTATAAGAAAACTCTTTTAATTTGCTCTTATATTGGAAGTCGGCAAAAAATATTCTTAATTCAGCTTCATTTTCACCTATCCCATCAAGTGATTGCACTTCTTTCAATTGAATATTGTGAGGTTCCAAGGTCCACCTCCCCCCATTATTCCAAGTCTTTCTAAGAGTAACCAACTCTGGAAGCGTTTCAATATTTACAATAGTTGGCTTAATGCCAACGTTCCTTGGTTCTTTAAGGTAGACAGGTTCCTTGCCCTTACCGTAAAGACGAACATTTGAAGGTAATTTGTCTTGCGGGAGTAAAGTCACCTGTATCCCGTGATCTGCACCATGCGGATATATTTCAATGCTTCCTTCAACTCCCCCCCACTCAACTAAATTATTATTACCAGGCAATCGATGCAGGTTATCTGTTATCCTGCAGCCTGATGTAAATAGGAGGAAAAAAATGAATGCAATTGATGGGAAGGTTTTCATACAGTTAGGGTGTGGGACGCGAAGCGTTCCCACCAACCAATGGTTGTCATTTATCCCATACGGATTCCAAACAGTCCATCATTTTATGTATGCCACAATTCATGGCATCATTCGCAGTGAGCCCAAGCCCCTTCAAAATCAATTGTGGTGTGTTTTCTCTTTGCGAAGCAAGAGGTGTAAACAGGTCTATTGCAGTTGGAGTGGCATCACAGTGAATATCCTCTTGCGCTAAAAGAACACCTTTCCGATAAATCAATATTTCACCACCAAACTCACCGTCTGCGACAATCAAGTTGCTGTCTGGATTTAGATCCGGCCTTTTCACCTTTCCGTACCAATGCTTCATTCTAAACAATATGAACACATCGGCATCAAAGTCAATTTTGGAGGAAACAGTGTATGTGTAGGAACCTCCACTTCTTATGATAACATCCCCCAAATCTTTTGCTAAATATTCAGCGTGATTTTCAACAGTTGAAACTGATCCTGTATATAGATATTCCGTTGAAGGTTCTTTCTCCGTTTCAACTTTTGGCCTGAGATCTCGAACGCAAATCACTAACCTTGAGGTCATCGGCAGTTCGGGGCTCAGATCCCAAGGAAATGCATCACTCTTAACTTGGGGTGTTGAGGTGCAAGCCGCTAGAAATATTAAAAAGAAAATCGATGCTGATATTTTTGTGTATGGATTTAACATTTGTTACTCATGCTGTGACAACAAGTGATTCACCGGATGCGAAGATCAACCCGAAAAGGGGGATCTTCGAACAAATTCCGGCTTAAATTAACGTTAAATATTTTATAGTCCATTCGGAGATCTACCTGAACAATTTTGTATTGTATTTGCAAGTTCAATGGCGGTCAGTGACGTTGCCTTAAGCTTTGATTTATCCCTACAAGTTCATATCAGAAAATCTGATAGCAGCCCAATTTGGGTGGATATCGAAATGAAATCAGGTTGTTTTTAGCCATAATTATATTTTTTCAGCTACAAGCGGTGTTTTGATAATAAGTGGATCATTTTCTAAAGGGATAGGCAAACCATATCTGTTTGATACCATGGGGAATTCAATGAATATGCCCAATAAAACGAGACCACAAAGAGGCCTATATTTGCATCAAGTCACTTGAGCATTCACCTTCGTCTTTGGATTCAAAAGGAGACGAAGTCTCCGCCTTGACTCCTCTGCGCTCTGCCTCCATACTCCCCTGGAATTCCCACTTTTCCTTCGAACTATTTTTTGATTTCATGACATCCTCAGAGAGCCCCGCTGTAAAATCCTCTACCTCCCCCCACTGCCCGCACTGCAACGGAAAAAACGTCGCTGCTACGCGACCCAACTGGTGGGCCGAATTGCTTTTCATGATTTCCATGCTCTTCGTCATGTCCCAAATGAACAGAGGGGAGCTTTACAAATGCGGGAGCTGCGGAAAAACCTTCCGGTTCAAATCCTGATCCCCTGCTCAGCTTCGGGTTTCAGAGTTCTATTCGGTTCTGTCCCGCTTGCAGTTCGCAAACCTGCCCTTTCCACACAAATTCCCCGGTGATGCTTCCCGGCAAGGCAATGTCCGCAACCACAGCTTCTCCGGCAAATTCCATTTTCACCTGAATCAAGCCCTGAGGATGCACTGTGGAACATGCGATGTGCTTCATGTCGCCGGGCAAGGGCGCGATTTTTACTTCCGCAAATCCTACTGCCGACGGACGGATCCCGGCAATAGATGCAAAGCTATGATAGAAAGGATGACTGCCCCAGGCATGGGCATCACTGCGGGAAGGTTCAGGCGCTTCGGGCGTGGCGGTGAACCCTTGCGGCAACAAGCCCCGCCAGAAATCCAGGCGCTGATGGAAGGCGTCCCCTTCTCCCAATTGATAGAGCGCATCCAAAAGATAAAAGGCCGAATAAATACTTCCTTTTGCCATGGTCTCATCGGATTGCAAAGCCGCCAAGCATCCCCGGGTCTGATCTGCCGTCAGCAGGCCGGTTAACAGCGCGTAATACTGGGCGTGCTCACTGATAAGATGATCACCGGTGGTATCGAGCAACAAGTTCCGCTTCGAATCCCAGTAGCGTTCGATCACCGCATTCATCACCGCCCGGGCTTTTGCCTGCCAGCGTCGGGCATAGGTTTCGTCTCCGCAGGCCGCTTCAATCGCGGACGCCGCTTGCAGAGAAAGCACCCAATGTAAATTTACCAGGGATGAATCCCCCTCCCGCACCCCGGGACCGCAACCTTCTTTCCACTCCACCACCCAATCAACAAAAGGCCAGCCGTTGCTCGCGGTCATCAAATCACCGTCATGCGACAACGCTTCCGTGTGGGACATCAAACAGCGCAAATGCGGCAATTGTTCACGTACAAATTCCAAATCGTCGCGCCACATCATGAAATCCTGAAGAATCACCGGCCACAACATGGAATAGGTCAAACTTTCCTGCCGCCAGGCCGAAGGATAACGCTCCGCCACCAATCCTGATGCCGCCGCGGACCAGGCAAAATTCAAAATCGAACAGCGGCTCACCCGGTCATCCGGATACCCTGCATAATTGGAAAGCATGTGCAGTCGATTGTCGCCCACATAAGCCAGTTGTTCATAATACGGACTGTCGGTCCAACTCTCATGTGCAGAGCACTTGAAGGAATTATCAAACATCGGAATCAACGCGTCCCAATCCGCATCCGAGCTCTGCCATTCCGCCTGCCGGTCCAATGGATATCCGGTTTGCAAAATTCCCATCCGGCGAATGACCAGCGCTTCACTCCCGGTTTTAATCCGCAGACGGACAAAGCGGCCTGAGCGCCACCACAATGCGGGCAAAGAAGATTCGCATCCATCCAAAACCCAACGGTCCCCATAGCCCAAAAAGGATTTATCAATCACTTTTGAACGATGGCCTTTAAAGGTCTGATGCACCACGTCATCCGCGGTCGGCGCTTCGTAGAGCGCTTCCGCCCAATCAAATTCTATACGCGAACCCGCTCCGCCCGCCACCTCGAGTCCGGCGTATCCACAACTATACTGCTCCAAATCCCAAATCAGGGTGAGTTCATTTCCGGCTTCAATCGTCATCTCCTGACCGGCACACAATCCCTGCCAACTTTCCAGGCTTTTCGTTTCCTCTTCACTAAAAGCGGACTCGTCCCAATTCGGCCGCTGCGCCCGAATCTGTCCGCCACTTTTCCATTGCCGGCGCTGTTCGGGCAACATCGCGGGATACAGACACCAACCGGGTCGACGCACCCCGTGAACGTTTTCGTGAACCGGCCCAATCACTGTGAGCGCCGGAACCGCTTCCGCGTTTTTCCAGGCAGACATATCGAAAGCAAAGGAAGGTCCCACATCAAAGTAATGGGGAATCCGCATCGCAAATAATTCCACGGCTTCAGTCAAATCTGTGGCCATCCATTCCGCCGATCCGGTGTTCAACACATCCGCCGGCATATCTTCGGTGTAGAGTAGAAAACCCGGACGCCAACTCATCTGGGCCATGGGAGGACCGGGAACCGCCGCCACGCTGCCATCCATGCGCGGGGCAAATGAATCCTGCTCCGCAATCCACCAAACCAAGGCGTCCAGCGTATGCTCGCCGGCCTCCAAGGTCAATTCAAGGGTCTGAACCGTCCAGTGTTGCGGATCACAACGATCCGGTCCGAAAGAAATATCTTCGCCGTCACATCGTAACTGAAAACGTTGGTCCGCAGTTACATGCACCTGCAGGGTCGTCGCCGTTTCACAACGAAACACCCGGGTAAAGCGTACAACCGCAGTTTCCACATTCCCCCGTTCGGGATGCCAAATCCAGCTCCCCTTTTCAGCAGGATGATGATGACGGGCATTGGCATCGGAAAGATGCCCTTGAGCAGGAAGAATCAGGCGTTTGCTTTTCATGGGGTAAATTCAGCCATAACAGATTTTTGAAATTCGTGACGGAAACTGACCGCATCCCGCATGGGATTCAAGCCTTTTCGCTGCACCATTAAGATCATGATGAGATTGTTTACCGGGTCGCAGAGCAAAGAATTTCCAAAGGCGCCGTCATGTCCAAAACTCCCGGTGGTCAACACATCGCAGACATCCGCCTGCTCATTCACCCGCCAGATCCCCAGTCCCCAACTGACTTTGTCTTTCCCGTCACGGAATCCGGTTTGCAGATCGCCGGTCTGGGTACTGGTCATCTCTTTAACCGTTTCTTCTTTCAGATAGCGTTTCCCATCCAATTCTCCTTTGTTCAGAAGCATTTGGTAGAAACGGAACATATCCTGCGCGGTGGAAAACAAGCCGCCTTCGGGTTTCACCCTTCCTTTCCGGGACCCCAATTCAGCATCAAGGAAGTCTATTTTGTGGGGTGTCAACTCACCTGCTTCTGACAGCACATAAGTCGTGGCCAGACGTTTAATTTGCTCTGCATTCGGATAAAAGGTGGTGTCGCTCATCCCCATGGGTTTAAAAAACCTTTCGTCCAAAAATGCATCAAAGGTCATGCCGGAAATCTTTTCCACAATCCGTCCCAATGCGCTCATGCCCACGGCGGTATACTGCCAGGCCGAACCGGGCTCACGCAGCATCGGCAACAGAGAAGCGGCCTGGACCCATGATGCCAGCGAGCTTCCCGGCACTCCTTTGGGGGCATCCTGCAATCCGTGGGTGTGGGTCAGCAAATGACGAAGGGTCGGACGGGTTTGGGGCCGGACCAGGACCCGTTCGCTTTCACTTTCCGATTGAATCATCCAGGGATTCGCAAATTCCGGAAGATGGTCCTCCAATAAATCATCTAAATGCAGTTTTCCCTCTTCCATCAACATCAAAACGGCCGCCGAGGTAATGGGCTTGGTCACCGAAGCCACCCAGAACAGGGAATCGACCTGCATGGGTACTTTATTTTCCAAATTGGCATATCCAGAAGCGCTGGTTGAAACGACCTCGCCGTCCTTCGCCACAAAAGTGACCGCGCCGGCCAACAGGCCTTTATCGATAAAGGGGTCCATAGCAGTTGTCGTCGAACGAATTGATTCAGTCATTTTTATCCTTTTCCTGTTGGAGCACAAATTCAAAAGCCCAGCCATCTCATCAGAAATTCGACAAAAAAGTCGATGCAAATCCGGGTGGGGTTAAAGGCTTCCTTATGAAGGCATCATACACAATTCAATCCGGAACTTTATTTGATTTAAGGTTTGATTATATTTTGAATCCAAGTGTAGGTGTCGAAAATTCTCTTGTGGAATTTACACGGCATTAGTAAGGATAACGTATGAAAATTTTAATTACCGGCGGAAATGGTTTTTTAAGTAAAGGCATGATTGAGCCCTTGGCAAATGCCGGCCATGAACTGTACTTATTGGATGTGAAACCCTTTGAGAGTGAACACCATGTCGTTGTCGGGGATGTTTCCGATTTTGATACCGTATTGGAAGCCTGCAAAGGGATGGACGCCATTATCATTGCCCATATGCTCTCCCGGACCGCCGGCGCGTATGAAAGTCCCGGGCCAGTCTTCGACGTAAATGTAAAAGGCACGGCAAACCTTCTTCAGGCTGCGGTTGCCTTGGAGATCACTAAAATCGTTTTAATCTCCAGTGAAGCCGTGATCAGCCGCCATGCGGGCACACCGGAGGCAAACAAACGTCATTTGCCCATGCTGTCAAAAAACGGCCTCTACGGTCTGGGTAAAATTTTGCAGGAAGTCATCGCCGAACAATATGCCTTTGAACACCATCTGCAGGTGGCCGCCCTCCGGGTCGGTTACATCGTGGATGGAGAAAAGAATCAGGACAAATACGGTCGCCCCGTGGGCGAACGGGCAGCACCGGATGTCGACCGCAGAGACATTGGCGAAGTCGCCCGGCTCTGCCTCGAAAGGGAAAATCCCGGTTATGAATTCTTTCATGTCATGAGCACTCCCGAAAGCATGGAAGACTACGATGTGCAATACACCTGTGACCGCCTGAACTGGAAACCGAAATACGATTTCACCTGGCTGCCCTGGCACGGGGATCCGAAAGAGGACAAGTCATGAAATGGTGTTTCTGCACTCTGGCGTTCCGCAACGATGCGCTGGAGAATGTAATCACCCGGGCAGCCGCACTGGGCTTTGACGAACTGGAAGTTTTCTACGGACAGGTGGTGGACAAAACGGCTGAAGAGCTAACAGAACTTCGCGTTCTGGCGGAAGAAAAAGGAATAAGCATTTCCGGCGTGGCGCCTTATTTCTGGTTCACCCAGAATGCCGAACTGCTGGACGAAACTTTTTCCATCGCCCGACGCAGTATCGAAATCAACCGAGCCCTCGGCGGCCGCATGATCCGCACCTTCACCGACTCCGGTCCCACCGGCATTGGCAGCGCGGTGGCAAGCTCCCAACAATGGGATACCGCTGTAAAAGGTCTGCAAACCCTATTGGATGAAGCACCTGATCTGGAATTTTCCGTGGAAACCCACGAAAAAACCCTGGCCGACACCCTGGCGTCCACCCTGGATCTTTTTGACCGGGTAGACCGGCCCAACCTGAAAGTCACCTACCAACCCTATAACGACGGCAACATGGTTGAAGACTACCGCGCCCTCCGCGAACGGGTGGTACAGGTGCATTTGAACCCGGTGCTGGGAACCTCCGGTAAACCCTATGATCTTCCGGCCTGCAGCCTCGATTATCCAGCCCTGATCCGTGCCCTCTCAGAGGACAATTACACCGGAGACTGTGCCCTGGAATTCTGCAAACCCGGTGTGGACTGGGAAACCGTTTCCGACGCCCTGGCCTGGGCCAAAGCACAGGCATCATCCTGAGCGGATGATATTCAGAAAACGAACCTAAGGAATCCAGTGAAAACAACTCTGATCATCCTGCTTACGCTCTGGGGTTTAAATCAAACAGCTTTCTCAGAAGATGAAAAAAGTTTATTTAACCTGAAAGACAAACCCGCCGGTCCGCGTTTCACCCTTTCTCCCGAGCGGGTGTGGCCGGCAGAGCCGGGCGTTCCGGTTGTCTGCCTTTGGTCCGGAGACAAATACGCGGCCGTGTCCATTACCATCGACGACAACTGGGCCCCCAACCATGAATGGTGGGCAAACATCACCAAAGAACTGGACCTGCAGGTCACCTGGTTTGTGATCACCGAACGGGTCGGGACCGGTCCGCAGTGGGGAACCTGGGAGGGGTTCCGGGAATTGGCAGCCGCAGGACATTCCATTCAGTCCCATACCGCCACCCATCTGCGGGTAAACGACGAATGGCAGGGGATTGAATGGGAATACAGCGCATCCAGAAAAACCTTGGAAGAAAACATTCCCGGCCAACCTCTTCTTGCCCTCGCCTATCCGGGAGGAAAAAACTCCGGCCATAATGACCGCAAGGTGGCGGAGAAATATTACATCACCGCACGGGGGGGTGTAGGAAAGCCCAATTTGGCAAACCGAATTGATTACCTGCAAACCAACAGCGCAAAAATCAGTCGCGCGTATGTTGATTCTGTTTTAAAAGGCACCTCAGAAATTTCATGGTTAGGAAACGGCCAATACAAACGCGCATGGCTCTCCGCTCACTTCCATGGCGTCACCGGTGATTTTATTCAGCAGACCGAAGAGGATCTGCGTTACCTGAAAGGGCACGAAGCCGATCTTTGGATCGCCCCCTTTGAAGAGGTTGCACGCTACGGACAACAACGGGATACCCATACCCTCACCCAAACCGAAAACAGCCCAACCCGAATCCGCTTCGAACTGAGCGACCAAATGCAGGATGATATTTACAACCTGCCCCTTACAATTAAAATCAAGTTACCCGGCGACTGGAATAGCGCCAGAGCCAAACAGGGTGATCAATTACTTGAAGTTAAAACCGTAGCACATGAAGGGCAAAAATATGCCCTCATCCCCGCCGTCCCAGACCGTGGCGAAGTCATCGTCATTCCGGGCGCGTAGCGCGCGGTCGAACAGTTGAAACGCAGATCCGACAGCTGTAGCTCCAACAGCTGTAGCTCCATCGTCCCGATGGAGAACAATAAGAGAACTTCTTTTTACCACGGGGACCGTGGAACTACTTCTTTGAATCCATTCCTCCTGGTGTAGCTCCAACAGCTGTAGCTCCAGCGTCCCGATGGAGAACATCTAGTGAACTTCTGTTTTCCACGGGGACCGTGGAACTACTTCTCTGAAATCATTCCTCTTGGCGTAGATCCAACAGCTGTAGCTCCAGCGTCCCGATGGAGAACAATATGAGAACTTCTTTTTACCACGGGGGCCGTGGAACTACTTCTTTTTAGTCTCAACGTATCGGATCAATACAGCGCGAAAGCAACTGCTCTTCACCGCCTGCTTGAATTTGGCTGGCAGCATAATTGATCAGATTCACCAACAACCGGTCGGCCACCGCTGATTTACCCAAGTGATCCTGCAAGTCCATTTGCGAGATCACGATCGTTCCCTTCCCTACCGGCAAGGTATACAACCCCGCGCCCCAACTGTAATCCGCAGGGCGGGTCCACATATGCATGGAGAACGCGCCATAGATCACTTCCCCGCCGGCCGCTTTCACATCCGCGCCGCGTTCAAAAGTTTTCTTTGCACCCACATCGCCATAAACATAACTTGAGACGCAACCTGAGGGCAACCCGTCAAAGATCGCATGCGGTTTTATGTAACTGCAGTTCCGCATCACCGGTTGCATGCGCAACAGCGCCGGAATCAGGTATTCGTAGAGCAACAGCGGTTCCGGATTTAACAGAATCAGGCAACCACCCAACTGCACCATTTTTTTCATTTGCCCGAACTGTTCCAAAATCACGTTGCGGTCTTCCAACAGTCCGTTTCGGCAATCCACCAGCAAGGGGATGTTCTTTTCACGATAATTGTTGCCAATCAACTCCACCTGTAACCCCAGCTCAAGCAGATGTTCCGTCAAGTCGGTCTTCACGCCGCGGGCGCCCACTTTCGGCACTACCGGTTTGGCTTTTTCTATCACCAAAAATTCAATGCTTTCAACAATCTCCGCTTCCCCTTTCGGTTTCAGAATCGCCTGGTATTCATAACGCCCGGGTTTCAATTTTTTGGGAAACTCCAAGCCGTCGACCGGCTGCACCCAGGATTTGGCTTTCACCTTTCCTTCGCATTTTTTGACCGTCCGTCCATTTTCATTTACCAGGCGCAAGGCAAATTCGTACATCGCCCCGCTTTCATTTTCATTGATCAATTGCGCCGTTAAGGTTTCAGGCTCCCCGCTGAACAAGACCCGCTTTCCAATCTCAGGCACCAACAGGGGCACCCGCACCGCTTGAGACAAAGACTCCCACAGAGGTTTGGGCTCACGCCACTGATCCAATGCGCCAAACAATTCACCACTGGCATCCGCCAACTGACAATAACACAAGCCACCCAAATTCGGGTTGGTGCGCAGAGCCGTGGTCACCAAACGCATTTCATCCGCACGGGCCACATTGGTTTGTTCAATGAAGTTCCCCACCGTGCCGAAAATATTTTTAATCCCCGCGGCTTTAAACTGCGCCTTGAGTGAATCAAAAAAGTCTTTGTGAAGCTGGTAATCCTCCAAGCCGAGTTTTTTCTCTTTGGGCCGGTACTTTCTGAGCACCGATGCATAATCCGGTGGCGTTTCGGCAGCCCCGTATTCACTGACAAAAAAGACCATGTCCGCATTGCCGGAAGAACGATAATTTTGCAGAGAGCCGTCGCTTACCGGTAACTTACAATAGGAATGTGCATCGATAAACCGGGCGGAATCATCAGAATTCGGCAACATGATATGCGCCAGACCGGCCAAGTCCGCCGCCGTATCCAACATCATATCCGCGGTGCCTCCGGAGGCACTGAGACCATGCCCGCCCGAAGTATCAATCATCAATCGACTCGGATCCAGTTCACGGGCGCTGCGGGCAATACGGGTCGTCATTTCCACAACCTGTGCCACGGAGAATCCCAGGAAAGCAAAGGCTTCATTCAGCAAACACCAGAACACCACACTGGGATGGTTCCGGTCCTGGCGGATGAGCGATTCCACTTCCCGTTGACAACGGGCCTCCGTTTCCGGTGAATTCATAATCCAGCCAATGGCCGGCTCCGACATCACCAAAATGCCTAATTCATCCGCGATATCGAGATAACTTCCAGACACCGGTTTGATATGGCAACGCAGAAAATTAAATCCGTTGTCTTTCAACAACTGAAACTCGCGACGCGCCATCGCTTCATTTTCAGGAAAAGCAAGTGTGCGGGGATAGGCCCCCTGCTGTAAAAATCCTTTCAGAATAATCGGCTCGCCATTGAGCAGGAAGCGGGATCCTTCCACCGTGAATTCACGCATCCCGAAACGTACAGACATGCAGTCCATCCCCTCGATGATCACTTCCGCAGTATAGAGAAAGGGGTCATCCGGTGACCAACACCGCACTTTCTCGAAAGGCAGTTCCACCGAGAGCTCATTGTCCCCTTTTTTCAACTTCACTTTTTTCTCTACAATTTGTGCGTGCCCCGTCGGACTCACACCGTAACGCAAAAGAAAAGTTCCGGCCGCGGCCTGATTGGTGATGCTGATTTTTAACTTCGCCTTTTTCTCAAACGGCAAAGGCTGCACATAACAATCTGTGACCGCAATCTTCTCGGTCACGGTCAGTGAAACATCCTGCCATATGCCGCCAAAATTATAATACCACCCGGCTTTCCCCACCGGAATATTTCCCTGATTCAGCGGGGCACCACTTCGGAAACCTTCAATCTCATAATCGATAGGCGGATTAATCACCCGGACCACCAAAACATTTTCACCCGTTTTGGCCTGGCCTCCGATTTCAAATTCAAAGGTAGAATAGCCACTTTCATTGCTACCCAGTTTCACCCCGTTCAACCAACAGTCACAATAATAGTTCACCGCCCCGAATTTCAATACCAGGCGCTTCCCTTTCCATTCCGGCAACACCTCAAAACGCTTTTCGTACCAACCGACCCCGTCATAACCCGGACGCAAGGTTTCCCACACGCCGGGCACCTTCATGGCTTCGCCTGACGGGCATTGCTTAAACCATTTTTCTTTGATGCCCTTGTTTTGAGGATCAAAAGTCAACTGCCACAATCCGTTGAGAGATTGCACGATTCTTTCCGGGGTATTTTCAATTGAGTTCATAATTTTTTAAGCAGGGTGAATAAGCCATTACTTTCATCCGAACTCTTACCAGTCAAAGCTTTGATTGACCACCTCTTTTTGACTCGTATTCAATTTTCATTTGCAATGCTTCTATTATCCTCCAAGGTCCGTATATGAAAAAACTGGATACCGGAACCTTGGTAACTTTACTTGAATCCCTTGCGCCTCCTGAAGGAGCCGGTGAATGGGACAATACCGGACTGCTGGTGGAATCCGGGGAACATAAACCCATTCAAAAAATCCTCTTAACTTTGGACCTCACCCCGGCGGTGGCCACAGAAGCCATTAAACTCCAGGCCGACTGGATCATCGCCTATCATCCCCCCATTTTTTCAGGACTCAAAACCCTCTCACGTAACGCCCCCCTCACCGCCGCACTGCTGGACCTCATCGCCGCCGGCATTTCCGTTTACAGCCCCCACACCGCCTTGGATGCAGCCGAAGGTGGCGTATCGGATTGGCTTTGCACCGCATTTCCCGATGCTCAAATAAAAACAATTGAAGGAAGCGGACGACGACTCAAATTTAAAAAAGCGCTCCCTCCCGATGAAGTGGCGTCCCGCATTCACCATCTGCTTAACAGTCCCTACTTACGCCTTTGCAAACCCGCACGCTCCCACAAAATCAAAACCCTCGGACTGTGTCCGGGAGCGGGCGCTTCCGTACTGAACGGGATGGGCGTCGATGCCGTATTCACCGGAGAGATGCGCCATCACGATATGCTGGCCTGGCAATCCCGTGGCGCCTATGTGTTTTTATCCGAACACGGCCATACCGAACGCCCCTATCTCAAAGTTTTCCAGAAGCGCCTTAAGGAGAACCTTCCTGCTTCGGTAAAAATCATCCGCAGCCGCAAAGACATCGAACCGGTCGCCCTGGTCCTTCCCCATGCCTGAACTGCCGGAAGTGGAAACCTGGCGCCGCCTCGCCCATCGCACCGCCGTCGGTAAAACCATCGAAAAGGCCTTTTGCGCCAAAGATGACATTATCTACGACCGCAACCACCCCGCTTCCGTCGCGAAAACCCTCAAAGGGCAAAAAGTCATTGGCACTTCCCGCAAAGGAAAACATTGTTGGCTGGACCTCGAGAACGGTCA
Organism: uncultured Verrucomicrobiota bacterium; assembly: GCA_937127435.1. GTDB lineage: Bacteria > Verrucomicrobiota > Kiritimatiellia > SS1-B-03-39 > UBA6053 > UBA6053. Next base: position 89,912 of record CAKZLZ010000034.1, read on the forward strand.
GGATCTCTATCTGCATTTCGGCATGACTGGTTCCCTCTGGTGGTTGAAACCCGGTGAAAAGGAACCCAGCCACATCAAAATTCGCTTGGAACTCTCGGACGGTACCCGACTCGTCTATCGAAACATGCGGCGAATCGGAAAAATCCGGCTTTTGGATGATGCTGCGGCCGTGCCCCCCGTCAGCAAATTGGGTCCGGATCCCATTGAAGACCCGTTCCCCCTCAAAGACCTGCAGGCACAACTGGCAAAACGCAAAGCCCCGGTCAAAGCGGTCTTGCTGGACCAAAAAGTATTCGCGGGGGTGGGCAACTGGATTGCAGACGAAGTGTGTTATCAAGCCCGCCTGAATCCCCACAGCCCTTGCAACCAACTGACCGCAGATGAAGTCCGCCGGCTCCGCAGCACCCTGCTGAAAATCCTCAAGAAAGCCGTCGCCGTCGATGCGGACGCTTCACGCTTCCCCAAAAACTGGCTTTTTCATTACCGCTGGGGAAAGAAAGCGGAATGCGACGCAAAGGGTCAAAAAATCCTCTTCGAACAAATCGGTGGTCGCACCACCGCCTGGGTTCCGCTACCACTTGAGGTTTCTTCAACGTAACGTAGGCATTCCTGCCTGCGGGAATCCAGGCTTTCAGCCTGTCTTACTTGATCTCAATTTTCGGCTCTTCGGGATCTTCATTATGAATAAAACCCCAAATCTCCTCGGGCGTTTCCGCAAAGTGAAACAGATCCAGATCTTTGGGACTGATCACCCCTTCATCCACCAGGGCATCAAAATCCAGAATGCGCTCCCAAAAATGCCGGCCGACCAATACCACCGGAATAGGTTCCACCGTCCGGGTTTGAATAAGGGTGAGACTTTCAAACAGTTCATCCAAGGTGCCGAATCCTCCCGGGAAAGCCACCAAAGCTTGGGCCAACATCAGAAAATGCATTTTCCGCACCGCAAAATAATGAAAATTGAAACAGAGATCCGGGGTGATGTATCCATTGGGAGCTTGCTCGAAGGGCAATTCAATATTCAGACCAATACTTTTGGCCCCCACATCATGCGCACCCCGATTTCCCGCCTCCATAATTCCCGGCCCTCCACCGGTGATCACCACATGGTTACAGGTTCCATCCATCTGACAGCGGGTTGACACCAACCGGGCAAAATCCCGGGCTGTTTTGTAGTAGGCCGACTGTTCCAGCTTTTTGACCGCAACCCGAACCGCCTGATTGAGTTTCACATCTCCCGGATCTGCCGCCAAGTCCGCCTGCGCCCGGGTGAGTTGCGCCTCCGCCACATCAGGCGGGAGCGTGCGGGCACTCCCGAAAACCACGATCGTGGATTCGATATTCTGTTCCTGCAGCGTCAACACCGGTTTTTGCAATTCCAATAGCAGACGTACGGGTCTCAACTCGTCCCGTTCCAAAAGATCCGGATCCTTAAAAGCGATTTTATAGGCGGGTGCTTTCAACAGGTTTTGTTGTTCGGGGCTCAGTTCCAGTTTGTCGGTCATAAAATAATCCTTTGAAAAGTTTACGGGGTAATGCTGATCTTTGAAAATACCCGGCCAAAGACCAAGATAAATATGAATCCAAAGTCATGCCCGCATCCCGGAGTGGGGTTCATGCGTTGGTCTTGTCTGGGCGCAATCCTTGCTTTTAAAAAGATGAGGCACTTTTGAGATGTGATGACTGCGACTTGACTCAGCCTTCAAATGATCTACAAAGAGCCCATGTCCGAGAACGAAGATCCCCATGTGAAATATGAAACCCACCTCTGGGTAGAAAAATATGGAGACTACCTTTACCGCTTTGCCCTGATGCGTTTAAAGGATCCGCAAGTAGCGGAAGACACCGTTCAGGAAACATTTTTGGCCGCCTTAAAAAACCTTCATCAGTTTGATGGCCGGGTAGATGTAAAATACTGGCTCCGGGGAATTCTTCGCAACAAATCCGTGGATCACGTCCGCAAATCTGTCCGCCGCAAAGAACTCCAGGATGAACAAGTGCAGGAAGTGGTGGGTCAATTGCTGTTCAAAACCTCCGGCATTCCAACCACCCGTCCCAAAGACTGGGCATTTGATCCGGATGCGGCTTTTGCCCAGGAAGAATTCTGGGAAGCTTTCAAAGGGTGCCTGGATGCGCTACCCGAACAAACACGTCTCGCTTTCCAGTTAAAAATGGTCGATGAAATTCCGACCGAAGAAATTTGTAAGGAATTAGACATTTCAGATAACTATCTATGGGTGACGCTTCACCGGGCCAGGGCACAACTCAAAACCTGCCTCGAATCGAAGTGGTCAGCCGCCTAATTCATCATTTTATCTAAAATCCTCATGTTTCTAACCTGCAAACAAGTCAGCAATCACCTCTCCAAAGAGGATTATGCGAAACTTTCGCCCTTCCGGAAGTTCACACTAAAGCTACATGTCCTTATTTGCCCCGTTTGTGGTAAATATAATCAACAAGTGATGAAGTTTCAGGATATGGCCCGTACTTTCCGTAAGCAGGAAGAGGATTTTCTGGAAGATGACCGTCCCGAAAGCCCCCATTTAAATGAGGATTCGAAAAAGCGCATGGCTGAGTTGATCGAACAGGACAAAGCCTCCTGACCCGTATCTTTCCCCTATTGCACTTGACATTTTCCGATTTCCGACAATGATGTCGGCCCTTTTAATTGGAGTCTCCTATGAATTTTGAATACCTCGAAACCGCAAATCAGAAAATTAACAACAAGCCCCTGCTGGTGAACATGGTCTCACGCCGTGTCAAACAGCTCACCGAAGGCATGCGCCCCATGGTGAAACCTGATCATCCCCATCAGGAAAACCTGGACATCGCCCTCAAAGAAGTGGCTGAAGGTCTTTTGACTGCTGAAATTGTGGTTAACACCCCGGAAATTGATGACGAAACTGCAGCCGAAAAACTGCTGAGTCTTTAATCTAATCTCAGACCGGTTCCCGGTTCTGTGACTTAACCGGGAGTTTCTATCCCGGTTTTTTTTATACAAGTACCCCATGAGCAAAGCCCCCGATCAAGATGGTGTGCTGGCCAAAAACCGCAAGGCCCGCCACAATTACCAGATCCTCGACACCATCGAGGCCGGAATCGTGTTGGCTGGAACCGAAGTCAAATCTTTGCGCAACCGGGAAATGAGCATCGAAGAAGCCTTTGCAGTTGAAAGCAAGGGCGAGATGTTCCTCCACAACCTGCATATTCGCGCCTACTCTCACGGAAACATCCACAATCACGAACCTGTACGCATCCGCAAACTGCTGATGCACAAACGGGAAATCCGGAAAATCAGCGCCCAGATTGCGCAACAAGGCCTCACCCTGGTTCCCCTCGACATGCATTTACGCCGGGGAAAAATCAAAGTGCAACTCGGATTGGCAAAAGGGAAAAATGTCTCCGATAAACGGGACAGCCTGAAAAAGAAAGATGCCGACCGGGATGCCCGTCGTGCCATGCGGGACGCCAACCGCTAACGTCGTGTTATGAGAGTTCTCCTCGCCTTCCTCTCTCTCACCCTACTTAGCACCCAAAGCCACGCCCAACTTTGTATCGCCCACCGCGGAGATTCAATAAACAATGTCGACAACACCCTGGAGGCGGTAAAGTCCGGATGGGACGCGGGAGCGGATATAGTTGAGGTCGACGTTCGCATGCTGGTAGACAATACCCTGGTCCTGTTTCACGATGAGGACATTCAAGGCATTTTGCTCAGCACCCTGACCTATCCCCAACTGCAGGAATTTACTCCCCGCTATCATGTCCCTACTCTCAAGGAACTCTTGGCAGCAAACCCGGACGGTAAAATCCTTTTGCTCGATCTTAAATCGCCTACCCCCTTGTATCTGGAAAAGCTGCTCGGAGTACTTCAGGAAAATGCGATCAACGAAAAAACGGTCATTTTACAATCCAAAGACCTTCCTTCCCTTCAAAAAATCCGGTCATCCCGCTTTTCAAATTTTCGATTATTTTACGTCACCAGCCTGGAACGTGGCGGAGCGCTTCAACAACGACCCGATGCGGAAACATTGGCAAAAGAACTGAAAAAGGCCGGTCTGAACGGAGTAACCGCCAAAGGCCGGAGAAGTGTTGACCGCTCTTATGTGAAAGCCTTTCAGGATCTGGGCCTCCAATATTTTGTATGGACGATCAACGAAGCCGATCGCATCCGGCACTATGCCGACATCGGTGTAGACGGCATTATTACCGATGATCCCAAAACGGTGAAAGAAACGATAGGAACACCCGCCGGACCCTAAAGAAATGCGCGGCTTTAAAACATGCGGGAAATTGCCAACAGCAAAGATTGGGTATCCGCCCCGGTTCCGCTTTTGGTTTCCGATTGCACCCAAGTCAACTTTAAGCCCGTAAAACGGTCGATCGGTAATCCGGTACTCAAAGCCCATATTACATTTTCTGCCGCATCGTTTTTCTCCACACCGTTAATGGTGTTTTCCGCTCCGGCTCCGTATCCCGCACTTCCCGCAAACCAGAATCCGGGGCGGTAGGTGTAAATCGCATGCCCCTGAAATGCCAACAAAGGATCCTGCTTCCGGGTGGTGTTTTGCCAAAAATCCGTATTTTCGCTGAAATACCAAAGCGAAGAGGTCACTTCATATGACCAGCGGTGACGGGTATGAACCAATCCCAATTGCGGTCGGAACACCCAGCGGTTATTTCCAAGATTGATTAATTTGTCCGAATAATATTCACCTGTCGGCGCCACCACCACCAAACCGGCCCCCACCAGGGTTTCCGTTTTTTGCTCTTGGCGGTAGGCCACATACGACTTTCCTTCCAAAGGCGGGGCGCCAACTAAATTTACCGCCAGACGGAACCGGGTGTCCCCCGGCCCTTCACGCTCGATGGAGGTGGGTTCGCCGTTTACCAGCCCCTCCCATGTCCCCTTTTGATAGGTTTGGCTCAGATCAATCCGGGCGGAACGGTTCAACCATTCGAAGGAATAAATATAAACCACCGGCACAGTGAGAACTTCCGCCTTCACATCCTCCGCCTGTAAAACCGGATCAAAGTAGATATCCGCTTCCGTCCACACCGCCCCGGTCCCGGCAAAATGGGCCCCGATCGGAAGATGACTCCAGCGTCTCGGTGTCACTTCCTGCGCCTGAATCAGGGTCAACGATCCAAAAAATATAAGAAAGAAAAATATAATCTTCATTGCCGAAAGAATATCTTAAGCTCGAAAAAAGGAAAGCGAAAGCAGACAGAAGTACCGTCTCTCTTTCGGGATCAAAGCTAACTTACTACCACAATCTCCGAACTTTCCGCCCCGGCAGACTTTTGATCTGCCGTTTCATTTCCAGCGTCAACAATGCGGTGGCCACCTCTGACGCGGACAGCCCAGTCTCCCGAATCAATTCATCCTGCCCCACATCCGATCTCCCCAATGCGTCCAAAATTGTTTTTTCCGTATCATTCAACTGCACTTGCGGCTTCACATGCTCCGGATCTTCCCGCCCCTCCGGTTTGGGAGGAATGAGATACTCGAACTCCTCCAAAATATCATCCACGTCTTCCACCAATTTGGCCCCGTTCTTAATCAATCCGTTACATCCGCCGGCCGAAGGATTATCTATCCGCCCCGGTACCGCAAAGATGAGACGGCCAAACTCGGTTGCAAAATCGACGGTCATCATCGCGCCGCTTCCGCGGGCCGCCTCCACCACCAGGGTGCCGCCACAAAGTCCGGCCACAATCCGGTTCCGCTGGGGAAAAGATTGACGGGTGGGTTTAAATCCTACCGGAAATTCACTGATCAACGCCCCCTGCTCGACAATCTTTTCCGCCAATTTGTCATGTTCGGCCGGATACACCTGATCAATCCCGGTTCCCAACACCGCCAAGGTGCGTCCGCCCCCTTTGAGCGCGCCCTGATGTCCGGCGGCATCGATGCCCCGCGCCAATCCGCTCACCACCGTATAGCCTTGTTTCGCCAACTGAAAACTCAAGCGGTCCGCCACCTGGGTGCCATAATGGGTGCAACGCCGGGATCCGATGATCGCCATGGCATGCTTATCCTGCGGGAGCAGTGTCCCTTTCACATACAAGGCCAGAGGGGGATCATGAATGGTCTTCAGCAATTCCGGATAATCCTCATCCACACAAGTCACAATGCGGGCACCTAATTTTTCAGCTTTGTGGATTTCGTCCTGCACATCCAAATCCCGCAAGCGCCCTTTGAGTTTTTCAGCCAACACTTGCCCCACCCCTTTGGCCTGCACCCAATCGGAAACATCCGCCTGCAAAATATTAGCGGCCGACCCCAACACCTGCATAAGCTCCCTTACCCGCACCGGTCCGATGCCGTCCACCATGTTTAATGCAATGAGCGCTTCACGCTCCGTCATCATACACCCGCTTCAAGAGCTCAACCGGGACCTCGACCGGCAAGCCCACCTTGCCCATTTCAGAGGCCAACACAAATTTTGGCAATGCATTCTCCGCTTTTTTATCCGCGGTCATCGCTTTGTACAAATCTTCCCAGGTCAGCCCCTTCCAGGAAACCGGGAGATCAAAAGCTTTGAACAGCGCGATCAAGCGTTCGGTTTCGGCCGGGGGAAATCCATTCACTTCCTCTGAAACCTTCGCGGCATACACCATGCCGATGGAGATGGCCTCTCCATGCAGCCACTCCCCGTAGCCACACACATTTTCAATCGCATGACCGAGGGTGTGTCCGAAATTCAGGATCGCCCGCAGGCCGCCTTCGCGCTCATCCTGACGCACCACTTCCGCTTTAATTTCGCAGGAACGTTTCACCAGATAGCGCATGGCCTCCGTATCCAAAGCCTGAATTTCCGCCACACGGGATTCGATAAAAGCGAACATCTCCGGATCCCAGATCACCCCGTATTTGATGACTTCCGCCATGCCCGCATGCTGTTCGCGGGGAGGTAAAGTGGTCAGCACCGACAAGTCCGCCAGCACCAGATTCGGCTGATGAAAAGCGCCCACCAGATTTTTCCCCTGGGGCAGATTCATCCCGGTTTTTCCGCCCACCGCCGAATCCACCATTGCCAAAAGTGACGTCGGGACCTGCACAAAAGGGATGCCCCGCAGAAACGAAGCCGCCGCAAAGCCGGCCAAATCGCCAATCACCCCGCCGCCCAGTGCGACGATAAAGCTTTTACGGTCCAAGCGGGCTTCCACCGCCTCTTCCCAGATCTCCGACAGACGCGCCACACATTTGGTCGCTTCCCCGGCCGGCAACACGCAGACACTGACCTGAAAGCCTGCCGCAATCAGTAAAGTCTCCGTACCCGAAACATAATATTCCGCCACGTTTTCATCACTGACCATCAATACCCGTTTGCCGGAACCAAAAAGGTCCGCACAACGCGACCCGATATCCGCCAGCGCCCCGCCTTCGATCACAATGTCGTAGGCACGCTCACCCAAATCCACATGGACAATGGGTGAATTTTCTTGGATTTCAGTTTGAGTGGGCGTTTGCATATGAATTTTTTAGACTGGATGACAGGATATACATGAACAGTAAGAATTGCATTCGCAAACTTAAATTATTCACAGAGGTTCAGGATTTGGGTCATAGGTTTTCAATTTGTTTTCGCAGCTCCTGATACAATGATATCGAAATGCGGTAATCATGATGTTTGATCGCCTGGTCCAAAAGTTTTATCGCGATGTCCTTTGAAACCAAATGACTTCGAACAGCTTGAATTATAAGCCCGGGAAAACCGATCACTGGCACAGCAGATTGTTTTGCCGCTCGACGTAAAAGCCGGTCATCTGCGAATAAAACTGCTGGAGAATTTTGTTCCGCATAAGAAAGAGACGCCAGATCCTGCGTACTTAAACTTGCAGAAGCTTCTCTAATCTTAGGGGAAGGAACAATTCTAGACTGCTTTAGAAAAGCTTCGAACGCCTCTTCTTCCCCATACGCAAATGAACCACGTCTCACTTCATCCACCACAACATCCACCACAACGGGATCATACACCAGTTTAAATAACCACGTGTTCAGAACCCCCAGCTTTGCGAGAATGATCAGCGGCCCTGAATCGCATACCAGCAACAAAGTCTTCACAAATTCTCTAGCACCAAGAGATCATCTGCCAGTTCATCAAGGCCATAATTCAATTCAAGCTGTTCCGAAGGCATCCGCGCCATAAAATCCCGTATACCCAAACCTGCCATCTCAGATGCCCGGGAAAGGGAAGCCCGATTTTCCCGATAAGCCTTAACCGCCAGTTCCCACTTCATTTGCTGGATACCCTGACGCAACAGTTGCTTTAGCAACCCTGCCCGATCCAAACCGGATTGTCCTACCAACTGATCAAACTCTTGGCATTCCTGCTCGGATAACCGTGTTGACAATGTTTTCGTTTTCACGTCTACAATATCGCTTATTGTAGACTGGCTGTCAATTGGTTTTCTTCACTCACCGTATAAACAAAGGTAAGCGGACGCTTCGGAAGTTTTCACTTTAAATGACTGACCGCCCTCCACCTCAAACGATTCACCCGGATGAAAAATTGTTTCCGCCGATGCACCCGGCAACAGCACGGTTAATGATCCGCTGATCACTTTCATGGTTTCATGGGTGGAGGTCCCGAATTCGTATTCGCCTGCAACCATCACGCCCACCGTCGCCTTTCCATCAGAAGCCTCAAAGCCAATTGATTTTACTTTTCCGTCAAAATATTCATTCTGGGTTAACATGGTGTTTCCTGGGTAAATTGAACTTGCTACATGCGCTTCCACCCCTCTTTTAGCAACTCAAATTACCTAAAAACAACTCCGGATCTCTTTAAAACCTGTATTTTTTATCTAAACCGGATGGGATGACTGACCGACGGCACCCGCCTGATCCGCAAGGCAGGGTGCCTGATCATGACTCCCCCGGCGGCCACGCGGTTTCAGGACTGTACGGCATGCAGATAGTGGACCCCGTCCTGACTGTAACGATGTACATTTTGCGCCAGCCCTCCCTCCAATCCGCCTGCGATCCGCTGCATATCCCCGCCGGTTTTGGTGTGGGGCCACCAGTCCATGACCGCTTCCGCATACGCCAAATTTTCAATCGCAGCGTCCATATTCGCAATCAGGATTTCGCCTCCGGGCCGGACAGATTCCAGCATCCGCCGGAACAGAAACTCTGATTCTCTCAAAGAGAGATGATCAAGAGCGCCTGTTGCGTAAGCAAAGTCATAGTTCACGGAATCTTGAGGCTGGAAGTGCAAAACATCCTCTTGAATCGTTTCCAGCGTGAAACATTCCCCGTATTTTTTAATCTTCTCCAACGCGCAGCTATCCGTGTCGATGGCATGAAACCATTCAATGCTCCGAAGGGTCTCCAGATCCAAATGCTCCAACTCCCGTCCGTGACCGCACCCAAAAGATGCGATTTTCAATTTCCCCGGATGGGCGGCCGTTTTTTCCGCAAACTCATTAAGGTGTTTTGCAAACTGGCGGGCCTTCACATACAAAGCCGTATACAGTGGGGATGCGGTGGTCACCTCGTACAGTTTCCGCCCCAGAGTACCCGCCCGGTTCAGATCGGATCTGACCGAGGGATGCCGGGAGGCAAAATCCATCAACCGCGCATCGCCCTGAAACCCGCGGGGCTTCATATATCCCCAACGGGTATAAGGATCCTGACAAAGAAAATACCGCCAGTCCTGAATCTGGCTCCAGGACAACAGGACTTCTTTCCACAGCTCTGTCGGCAACGTCTCCCGCAATTGACCGATAAACTGCATAAACCTGGGCAGCTCCTCCAGAGAAGGGGTGAAATGAGAGTCCTCAAGAGTTTGAAGCAGGGAATGGCAAACATTCTCCCGGCTCCGAACAAGCGGCGGCATCCGGGACGGCCCGTTTGCGGCACCGCCCCCCGGTTTCATGGATTCAATGAGCAGGGGAAGTGAAAGGTGGGGTTGCATTTGCCTGAACTCCTATTTAGCAACGGGGTTGCGAAGCGGAAGCAGCCGGCGTCTGAACACCACCAGCCCGGTGGCGGTCATCAGCATGGCCAACACCCAGGTTGCGGGTTCCGGAATCACAATCAGCTGCACCGCATTCAACCCGGAGGTCGAACCAAATGACTGACTGGAGGCTCCCAACAGCGAAAAGGAATATCCGCTGAGCAATCCGGAGCCGGTGACATTCACTCCCGAACCCAATGAAATCACTTCATCCGAAAGCAGGATATTAAAACGATCTCCGATCTCCGGGATGTATGTGTCGTAGCTGGAGATCACCAGATTTGCATTGTCCTCAATGGTAATCCCTCCGTCGTATAGCAACTGGTCAAAGTCGCCGGTGGACGGCGAGGAAAAAGTCCCGGTTCCGCCAGTGATACCGCCCAGTTCCAGATAGAGCGTGGCGCCATCTGCCAACAAATAAGAACCCGCACTGTAAACCGCACCCGGAGAGAAGCCCGGTGCATGCGCGCCGCCGGACTGAATGGTGGTGATCCCGCCAGCGGAGATTCCGCCGGACAGCAGGGCGCCCGCGCTGACGGCAATCGATCCCGTGGTGGCCCCCAGACCTTCAAGGGTACCGCTGCTGACTTCAAAATCAGCCGTGCTGGACGCGGAGTTGACGGTCATCGTTCCGGAGCCGGATTTCTGTACCAGCCCGGTTCCACCGAATGCACCGTCAAAGGTTGCATTGAGACCATTGGTATCAATCACGGACGTGGTCGCGGCCACCGTGGAAAGATCCGTGGAGGTGCTCAGGTCAGAATCAATCACTTTGAGTGTACCGCCGCCAAGCTGAAAGGTGGCGCTGCCGGAACCCGACTGAATCCCGTTGCTTCCTCCAACTTCCAAGGTGCCGCCATCCAGCTCATAGCTCCCTGTACCGGAGCCAAAACTGATTTTGCCGCCACTGCCGATGGAAACCGTTCCCGCCGTGTGGAGCATCTGTCCGCTGGATGTCGCACCAGAAGCCAGAGTCATCCCCTGACCAAACGTCGCCTCTCCCCCACTCATCCCGTAGGTTCCGCTGCCGCCATGACCGACAAAGAAGGAGGAGTCCGTCACCTGCAGCGTACCACCGGTTTGATTGAGCACCCCTTCACTGCCGTCATCCGCACCAAAGCGGACATTCATGGTATCAAAAGTCAGGTTGCCCGCCCGCAAGTTGTACGTACCTTCACTCCCGGTACCGTTTCCAACATAGAATGGCCTTACACCGGTTCCGGTGTCACCGTACCAGGTGACATTCGTGCCTGCACCATCCTGATTAAACACAGCCGTTCCTCCATCCAACGCAATGAAGTTCTGCACATCAGCCGTCTGGGTAAAGGTGGAGTTGTCCAAAAAATTCACCGTACTGTTCCCGGCCGCAAGGTGTCCGAAATAGGTGGTGGACCCTGAACCATTCATTGTAAATACGGCATCATTTGACAGGGTGTAAGTTCCCGTGGCGCCCCACATACCCACCTGCAGATTTGCCACCCCGTTTTCATTGATGGTGCCGCCACTCTGGTTGAAGACCCCCACGGAACTATCATCCTGGCCCACCACGATCACGCCGTAAGACCCGGACGACCCTTCGCTGATCGTCACCAGTCCGTCCGACATATTTACTGTGCCATTGCCTCCGCTCTCACCGACCCGGAAGGTGGCGCCATTGCCGTTCTGGTACTGAAGGTCCACCGACCCGCCATCAATGTTCATGACCCCCGTGGCCGCGTCGCCCACCACCAGGCGGGTGAATCCTGATCCGAGAGAGTTCACATTCAATGTATTCCCGGTGGCGAGAGTCAGATTGCCGGCACCCGAGGCAGCATTACCAATCACAAAATTCCCGGCTTCGATACTGGAGGTGCCCGACAGCGTGGTCGATCCACCGACACTCAGATCACCGGCACCGATTTTCGTAAACGCACCCGTTCCCGAAAAACCGTTTTCAAACGCGGCATTGAGTCCGTTGGTATCAAAGGTCGATGTGGTGCCGGACATCAGCGTGGGTGTTACCGAACTCGTCAGATCACTTTCAATCACCTTGATCGTACCGCCGCCCAGATTCAATCCGTCTTCACCGCGGATGCCATTCACCCCGCCCACCTGCAGGGTGCCTCCGTTCAGATTATATGCGGAAGTGGAGCCCATGATATTGATTTTGCCGCCATTCTGCAGGTCCACCAAAGAGCTGTCGTTTTGGGTGAAGGTACCGACTCCGCCGTCTTCAGATCCGAGACGGATCCGGTCTCCGGTACTGCTCGGATGGGAGGAAAGGGTGATCAGTTCTGCGGTATCCCCGATCGTATAGGTACCGGTTCCACCCGCGATATTCCCGACGTAAATGAGCGTTCTTTCCGTGGTGAAAGTTGAGGTGCCCGTCTGGGTGACATGCCCCACCGGGTCGGTACCATAATTTCCGATATGAAAGAAAGCGTAGCCATCCGCACTTGCATCTTCCGGCGAGGCACTCCCCATCTGCACGGTTGAATTTCCGGAGATGTTAAAATTCCCCAGACTGTCATTCCGTCCCACATGAAGATGAAATTTTTTCAGTCCGCCCAACACCGCGGAACCCGAAGACAGATTGTAGGTACCGGTACCCCCATCCTGACCGATGGACATGCTGCCGGAACTCTCGGCATCGAACAACCCGCCGGTTTGATTAAAGACCCCCGTGGATCCGGTACCCAAACCGATTCGCAGGGAGCCATAGTTGGCAGAGCTGCTGCCGGTTCCGGTATTTCCAATCTGCACAGTGCCGGACTCCAGATCAAGTGTCCCCATCCCGGAGTCTCCTCCCACCACCACCCGGGCAAAGTCTCCGCTTTCACTGGTGAGGGTGCCGAACACAGCCGTCCCCCCGCTGACCGTGAGGGTGCCGGTTTCCCCACTCCCATATCCCACCCGGGTCTGGCCTTTCTGAACATTCATTTCTCCCGCAGCGGTCACCTCGAGTTCAGCGCCCCCGGTGATGACCACCACCGGATCACTGGTCGTGGCCGGTCCGCTCAGGGTGGTGGGTTCCGCGATTTCAACCGTACCCACGGTTACATCCAAACTTTCGAGAACCGCGTCCTCCGCCTGCAACGCTGACATTCCCAAACTGAAAACACCCAGCAGGGTAGACACAAACCGGAAGGACTTTCCGGGCATACTTGATAATTTTTTCATGAGCTTCTCTCCACGTTTCTAGATGCGCGACATGACGCATATGGTTTTTATTTTTAAGAAGCTCCCGATTTAACACAGTTGTGAAAATCCTCACATCGGGCAGGAAACACTAAAATTTCTTTTCGGATCCACTTATGTATTTTAAAACCCATAAGGGGTATTCACCCATGTTCATGAACTGAATTACCGGTTGAAGAATAATTCCCGCTTTTACCGGGGTCTGAAACCGTTCTCTTTTCGGAAGGACTTGCCATCCTTCCCAAAAAAAAACATAAAAGAAATATCCGGCATGCGGATTCCCTTTCACTCCCTTAGGATATTTTATACCTACATGACTGACATCATTCTTATCGATAATTATCCCATCATCAGGATTGGTATCCGGGCTCTGCTTGAATCCCATGCGTCGTATCGGGTCTGCGCAGAAGCCAGCAGCAAATTGGATGTATGGGAATATTTGGAGAAGCGCCGTCCGTCACTCGCGATCATGGACCTCATTCTGGGCAGAGAAGACGGATTAAATTTGATTAAAGAAATTTGCGGCCGGCAGCCCGGCATCAAAATACTGGTAATGTCCTCCCAGGATGAATCCGTTTATGCGGAAAGAGTCATCCGTGCGGGCGCATCCGGATTTATTTCCAAAACAGACGCCCCCAATTACTTACTGGATGCCGTTCATTCAGTGCTCTCGGGAGACCTTTACTTGACCCACCGGACCAGCATGCAGATGCTGTGCCGGTTCTTAAATAAGAGCCTCCCCCACAGTATTCCGGGAATCCACAGTCTTTCGGACCGTGAGATTTATGTTTACCAAATGATAGGAATTGGTTTAACCACCCTGGAAATTGCCCAGAGCATGAACCGGAGCCCGAAAACCATCGAGACCTACAAAGGGCATATTAAACGGAAATTACAGTTAAAAGACGCGGAAGCCCTGAAATTATCCGCGTTCCACTGGGTCTATAAATCACATCCTGAATATACTTTGTAACCCCTCCCCCTAATATTAGGGGGGTGGGAAATACGGACTCCTGTTGTATCTTCGCGGCATGAGGAAACGTTCACCCACACAGCCGTCCGGCGAAAGACCGCCGGACACTTCCGGCCGGTATATCCACCGGCTGGTGCTGTATGATGCCTGCATCATGGCCCGGTTCAGTTTCCGCTGTATGATTGAAAAACATTTTAAGGTGGGGGAGTATCTTGAAGCCGGAGATACCCGACAGCTGTTAAAACTGTTGGCCGGCCCCCCGCCTGAACTCGCAATTCTCGATCTGGATGAAAGCCGGGAAAATGAAATGGACCTGATCAGCCTGACCCGGCAAAGCGCACCGGACTTCCCTATTCTCGGTACCAGTGAGTATTCCGATTTAGACAGAATCGAAGCCGCGGTCACCGCCGGTGTAAAGGGGTTTGTCTGCAAAGCCCAGTCCCATGAATCCTTTATCCATGCCGTGCAGTTGCTGTTACAGGGCGACCGGTATTTAAGCCGGGAATACCTCGCAAAAACCAAAGCGGATCTGCTCCCCCCCCTTTCATACAGCCCCCATCATCCTCTGCATTTTCTCTCCAGCCGCGAGGCACAGGTTTTCCAGCTGATCGGCATAAAAATGACCTGTTCCCAAATTGCCGAGTATTTGGGTCTGAGCCCCAAAACCATTGAAACCTACCGCGAAAATCTTAAGCTGAAACTCGGCCTGACAAGCGGAACTGAATTAACCCGGACCGCTATGGACTGGGTGGAACAGGGGCACTTGCAGTAAACAACACCAGCAGCTCTGCATGCGAATGCAGTTTAAATTTCGCATACACCTCTTTGATATAGCCATTTACCGTGTGTAGAGAAAGATCCAGACGATCTGCAATCATTTTCCGTGAGAGACCTGATATTAACAGCTTCACCACCTCCTGCAAGCGGGGGCTTAATTGATCCAACAACTCATGACGTGGATCATTCATCGGCAGATAGATTTCGGGTTGTGAATATTTTAAAACATTTTGATATGCCAGGATCAAATGGGGTACCACCATTTCCGTGAGCAGATGCTGTTCGACACTTATGGGGTTTTCCGAACTGATGGTCAGCATGGTCCTGAGTTCAGAAGTAAAGTTTATTTCCGCAACCATCTGATACTCGGCATCTATATAACGGAGAGCGTCCCGGTATATCGCCAGTTCTTTTAACTGGCGCTCTGAAACGAAATCAGAAGTGATATATATCCCGCGTACTTCTTTGGTCTGCTTCCACAATTGTAAATGATTTACCACCGGATGACTTGCCACTGTTTGGTCTATCGCCCGGGTGTAACCCCTTACGGCCTCTTCATAGGAAGAGGTCACTTTAAGATCCTGCATCTGCAGGTGCTTATTGTTTATACTCAGACTCATCCAATTTACCCCCAGCAAAGAGGTGAAATCTTCCACACAACACTGATAAAAATGTTCATGCGAATATTTGTCATGCAGCGAAGCCGTAAAGCGATTAAACGCTGTCCATTGTTTATCTGTAATAATGATCATTTCATTCAGGGAGATATGATTTTTCCAGCAAAGAAGATCGATCCACCGATCCTATTTTAAACGGACATAAGGAGAGAAGCGGCTCTACCATCAGCAGTCGCTAAACCGGTAGAACAAAATGGAGCATACTCTGTGAGGGGCAAGGTGTTTTATCTTGAAAAAAAATTCATATCAGCCCGCACAACAAAATAGTATATTTTTACAGGTTTCAGATCTTGAAAATTTATAGGGAAACGTGAAATTCAACAATGTAGACGAATAAATCTCCACCCCACCCCGGACAAAAATTCAGACAACAAGTAGAGACAAATGGATCATACCCAGAAAACCCCTGTTCAGAGAGTTTGAAAAACAGACCAGGGCGCCTTCGATCCATCATTTTTCACTGAAATACCGTCATACCTGAATGGCAGGTCTTGGTATTTAAGAATTCAAATTATATTCCTTTCAACTATCATGATCCAGCGACAATCCACCATCCCCTAAATTCAGGGGAACAACCGTAAACGGAACCATCCAGCATTTGCGAAAATCCGGGTAAAAGCCTTCCCGCCGCAAATCCATTAAACGATTTCTGCCGCGGCATTTCCCGCGAGGTATCCACCCGTCCAGGCGGCTTGAAAGTTGAAACCGCCGGTGACACCGTCAATATTGAGCACTTCGCCGGCAAAGAAAAGATTTTCGTGCAGGCGGCTTTGGAATTTTTTCATATTCACTTCTTTCAAATCCACCCCGCCGCAGGTGACAAATTCTTCTTTATTGAGGGTCTTGCCTTTCATTCGACAGTTCATGGCGGTGAGTGATTGAAACAGCGCCTCTTCCTGAGCAGCCGTCATGCGGGCCCACTGAATATCATTTTCAATTCCCGACCGGATACAGAGCAGCTCCCACAGCCGGCGGGGCAACGCAAACAATCGTGATTTGATGACCGGCCGGGCTCCGAATTTTTTGCGCATCCGTCGCAACTCTTCCTGCGGTTGATTAAAACCGGGAACCCAGTTGATTTGAATCCCCACATCATCCTGCCGCTCCGCCAGTTCTCTGGCCTGCCAGGCGGAAAGCTTGAGCACTGCCGGCCCACTCAATCCTTTGTGAGTAATAAGTAAGGAACCGGATTGCCCGGCATCCATTTCGGGGATCCGAACCTCCACCGGATCAACCGAAATACCGGACAACTCAGTAAACAGCGGATCCTGAACATGAAACGAAAACAGGGAAGGTACCGGTTCCACAATATGGTGCCCCAGCGAAGCCGCCAACTTCAATCCTCCACTGGCCCGGTTCCCTCCCGTAGCCAATATGAGTGCCCGGCAATGTAATTCGCTTCCGTCGGAGCAGGATAGAATATACCCCTCTTCCGTTTTCTCCACGTCACTGACCCCCCGCTGAACTTCAAGTTTCACCCCCAATTCCGTCGCTTCCGTGGTAAGCGCACGGATGATATCGCCGGAATCATCACTCACCGGGAACATGCGGCCATCCTCTTCGGTTTTTAATTTCACCCCCCGGGATTCAAACCATTCGATGGTATCCGCCGGTTGAAAACGGTGAAAAGGCCCCAGCAATTCCCGTCCACCCCGCGGATAGCGGGTGATCAGCGCCTTGGGGTCAAAACAGTGATGAGTCACATTGCAACGCCCCCCACCGGAAATAGCCACTTTTGCTAAGGTTTCTTTACTTTTCTCCAGAATCAACACGCTTAAATCCGGTCGGTCCATCTTGGCGTGAATGGCCGCAAAAAATCCTGCAGCTCCGCCACCGGCCACCACCACATCCACTCGTCCTGTTGCATTTTTTGTCATGGGGCACCCTTCCCTAAATCCGGGCCGAATCCAATACAATTTCCACATCACTCCTGCAGGTGCAACTCACATCCCCGTCACTCTGGGACGTTCAAGGTTAGGGGTCCCGAAAGCCCTACTCTATTTTTTATAGCTCACCCTACAATAAATAAGCCTTTCTTTCGTTGGTAAACTTCTCGAAGAAATATGAGTGCATTGTCTGCAAATTCCTTTTAGATTTCCTTTATGAACAAAATCCGATCTTTTCTCATTCTTGGCGCTGCACTGACAACCGGCGCTCTCTTTTTATTTCTCACGGCCTGTGAGATCAGCAACGGCGACGAAACCGTCCGCCAAGTTTCGATTCGGGTGGCAGGGGTTTACAGCAGTGCTTCCGGTATTGCATCAAATCAAAGCGGCCAGACCATCACCTCTCTCAACATCAGCCAAAGCGGTGATCAACTGGATGCGATTGACAATCTGGGCGCGCGCTGGACAGGAACCATCGGTCAGGCGGACAGCACCCTGGCAACCGTGAATCTGAAAGGCCTCACCAACACCGGGGTACAGGTTGTAATCACCGGGAACATCAGCATTGACGGGACCACCGGCACCTTAAGCGGATCCTGGATTGAACCGGTGATCCGTTCAAATGTCTTTGCCCAGGCCATCGTGGCGGCCCAACCCACATCCACTCCGATTATTACGCCCACCACTTCCGTGACCACCACGCCGAGCGCCACAGCCGTTGCGACGGTGACCCCGACGCCCGTTCCATAATTTCTCCGAACCCTGCATGCCAGAATTCCAGTTCCAGGCCAAAGACGGTAACGGTCAACCTCATCAGGGAAAACTGGAGGCACGGGAGCGCCGTGAAGTCCTGCAGGATCTTCGCAGTCGCGGTTGGGTGCCGGTTTCGGTAACCGAAATCTCATCCACACCCGCTCAAAAAACCAAAACCGACAAAAAACCGGTTGGCATCGGAAGCGGAAAACTGTCCTTGCGGGCTCTGCTGCAATTTTCCACGGACTTGCGGGACTTGCTCTCGGCGGGGATGACCCTCGGTTCAGCCATCAAAAAGCTCAGCCAGCAAAGCGGAAACGTCCAACGTACCGCCGTCCTCACCCAGGTACACGAAGATATCGTACAGGGACTCAGCCTATCGGATTCCCTCAAGAAATACCCCAAAAGCTTTCCGGAGTTCTATGTCTCGCTTATTCAGGCCGGGGAGGCTTCCGGTCAATTACAGGACGCACTTCAAAATGCAGTGCGGCATTACGAACGGGCCGCCGAAGCCAAAGAACAGGTCGTCGGCGCCCTGGTTTACCCCCTGCTCGTCGCTTTTTTCGGTTTTCTGGTGATTATTTTCTGTCTGATTTACGTCATTCCCAAGTTTACCCAGATCTTCGAAGACATGGACCAGATATTGCCCTTGCCCACCCGCATCCTCATTGTGCTCAGCAACGGCCTCATCCATTACGGATGGATCTTCCTCATTCTCGCGGCCCTGATCATCATCGGCTTCGGCCGCTGGCGGAAAACCGAAAAGGGACGCATGACCTGGCACCGCTTCCAGTTGCATGTCCCCATCTTCAATCAACTGATCCGCTCCGCCGCCTACGCCAATTTTGCCCGCACCCTCTCGAACCTGCTGGTGAACGGGGTTCCCGTGCTCACCGCTCTGGACATTGTCAAAAAGACCGCCAACAATGCGGTGCTGGAAAAAGAAATCGGTTTGCTGAAAATAAGGGTTACGGACGGATCCTCACTTTCGGTCCCCCTCGCGGAAAGCGGGGTATTCCCCGACCTCTTCACCGACATGCTTTCAGTAGGGGAAGAAGCCGGCCAGGTCCCCCGCTCCCTTGCACAAATTGCCCGCCGCTATGATGACGAATTGACCCGGAGCATTAAACGCGTCACCACCGTCATCGAGCCCTTGCTCATGGTTCTGATTGCCGCCGGCGTCGGCTTTGTCGCAATCAGCATGTTGCTCCCCTTGTTTCAGTTGACGCAAGGCCTTCAGTAACCCATAGTTAACCCGATCTATAAATCTACAACCCGGAGTCAAACACATGAATAATTCTTCCAAACGATCTAAAGAAGCTTTTACTTTAATTGAAGTAATGCTGGTCGTCATGATTCTCGGCGTGCTCGCTGCGGTCGCGATCAGCAATCTTGATATTGGTAAAAAAAGTGACGACACCCGCCGCACCGCCACCAAAGTTTTAATGGGCCAACTTTCCGGCGCGATCGACAGCTACTACCTCGATGTCGGCAAGATGCCCTCCAATCTGGATGCCCTGGTCTCAGACCCCGGTGCCCGCAACTGGAACGGTCCCTATTTAAAGAAAATGAAACCGGATGCCTGGGGGGATCCCTTCACCTACAGTGCCAGCGGAAGAAAATATGAAATCCGCTCCAATGCGGGTGGTACCGAGGAGGGGCCCATCTCCAGCGATGATCTTTAAGCCCGCAAAGTACCACGGGTTTACCCTGCTGGAAATATTATTGGTGGTTTTGGTGATTGGTATCGCCACAGCCGCCTTCCTGCCTGTGGCCATGAAAAATGTGGAAAGCGCCCGCACCCGGTCCGCGGTCCGCGAGATCATTTCTCTCAACCGCTATGCCCGCGCCCGCTCCATTTTAGACCGGAAACCCACCGCCGTGGTCTACAACACCGGCCAGGATAAACTGCAACTTCTCTCCCTCCCCACCCAACGCGACACCGAAGGGGAAACCCTGTTCGGCACAGTGACCGAGGACGACAACGGCGCCTCCTCCACCATGGAGATAATCCGTGACCGTCCCCTCCCTAAATACGTCAGGGTCACCGAAGTCACCGGCGCGGAAAAAGAGGAAGACGGGTATTTCGTCATCTACGAAGAGAGCGGCATCACCTTTTCACACCAGGTCATCGTCAGCGCACCCAACGGACAAAAGCGGGGCATCAATGTCAACGGTCTCACCGGGGAGATCTCTCTTGATTACTGATCGCAACCAGCGCAATGGATTCACCCTCATCGAAGTCATGTTGGCCGTACTCATTTTGGGTATGTCTCTCACCATCTTCTTTTCCACCACCAGTCAGGGTGTGGCCGTGGCGGTGCAGGCACGGGAATACCAAATTTCCAGAGAGATGCTGAGCGAACTGACCTTGCGGGAACCCCTGGACCTTGAAGAACTGGAGGAAGGCGTGATCCGCGGATCCTTCACCCACCCCGAACACGGACGGGTTTCCTGGACCCGTACCGTCGAAATCGAAGGCAAAGAAGAAGATCAGTTTTTCCGCTTAACCACCGAGGTTTCCCGCGGAGACGGCCAGGGCGCACTGCACGAATCTATCGAAACTTTTCTACATCAGCCTTCCGCTATACGTGGTGGATGGGTACAGGAGCCATTTGATGAGTACTAATGTTCAGCAAGGAGCCCGGCGTGGCTGAAACATTCCTTACCAGCCTTCTGGTACATCAGCAGGGATGCGAGATGACCCAATTGTCCGACGACAAATCCGGGGAATCCGTCTCTGCCCGTGAAGCAGGAGATGCGGCCGGCTCCCTCAAAGCACTTTGCGCTCAACATGCACCCACCGGTAAAATTGAAAGTGCTTTGCCTGCCGGGAAAGTCATGATGATGGTCCTCACTCTTCCCGCCACCAGCGAAAGTGAAATTGACGGCATGGTGCAGCTGCAGGCGGAAGAGATCTCCCCCTTTCCTCCTGAACGCACCTGCGTGTCCTGGGAAAAACTCGAAGAGCACCCCCCCCGAACCAAAGTGCTCATGGCACTCACCGCCCGAAAAGAACTGGATGGACTGCAAACCCTGCTCGCAACCCAGGGGTGGTTGCCACAACGGGTGGATGTGGATATTCTGGGATGGCTGGAACTCTTAAACGCCGAAGCTTTTCTGGCCGCAGACCAAGACGCTTTGGTGCTTATCCTTCAAGGCGATAACAGTTATGTGGTCGCTTGGCATAAAGGGTACCCCTGCCTCATCCGCAGCATGCTTCAGGCCCGCACCTTTTCCGCGCAAACTCTCCGCGAAGAGTTGAGCATGTTGTCACTGTCCCTGGATACTGATTTTG
Source organism: uncultured Verrucomicrobiota bacterium (assembly GCA_937127435.1). Classification (GTDB taxonomy): domain Bacteria; phylum Verrucomicrobiota; class Kiritimatiellia; order SS1-B-03-39; family UBA6053; genus UBA6053. Next base: position 111,421 of record CAKZLZ010000034.1, read on the forward strand.
ATCTGACCGACCCTCAGACCTTGCAAATTTGGTTTGACGGGGATGCCCCGGATTGGGCCGCAGAGTCCGTCGAAGGCTGGACATTTGATCTCCATCCGCTCGATCAACTCCCGCCCCTCACCCTTGGTCTGGCGCAACGCGGTGTCAGAGGCGCCCGAATGGATTTGTCCCCGCAGATTTGGAAAGAAGAGGCCGCCAAAAGAAAAGCACAAAAGAAAATTCTCCGCACCACTCTCAGCGCCGGCAGCGCCTGGTTAATTCTTATGCTGGGCTTTTTGGGCTGGGCACAATTCCGTCAATCCGGTTTGCGCCGCATCCAGAAAGAAAACCGCTTAAACGCTGCCGCGGTCGAAGACGTCCAGGATCTGGCAGCTCAGGTCCGCTCCCTCACCCAATTCACCGACCGCAGCAGCAGCGCCCTGGAAACCATGCTTATGCTGGCCAAAGCCACCCCGGGAAGCGGGAATTTGGTGATTGAGGATTATCGTTACGAAAAAGAAGAAGGGATCACCTTCAATGGCACCACCGCCGGAGATGTGCAACCCTTCTACCAGTTTCTGGAAGACCTCTCCACCGCAAAACAACTCCGGGTCAAAAGTTATGATCTCAAGGAAGGGAGACGCGGATTCAGCTTTCAAGTGGAAGCGGTCTGGTCCTGGATCCAGGAAGATGAGGAGGAGGAAAATCCGTGAAAAAATTAAATGCACGGGAAATGCGTCTGAGCCTCATCACTGCCGGGGTTATTCTGCTCGGACTCAGTTACCAGATTCTCAACAGTCAACTCACCCGCCTGAAAGGTCTCAAGCGTCAAGAACTCAGTGCCCGGGTGGAACGCAAACAGCAACAGGAACTGCTGGCACAAAAACCCGAACTCATCGAAAAACTTTCCACCGTTAAAGGGCAGCTCCCCCGCCATAAAGAGGGTCAGGATTTAAAATCCGAACTCGCCCGCCAGGTACAAAGCCTTGCCAACAAAAGCGGACTGCGTCTCACCGGCCTCACCCCGGATACGGAAATCTTTTTGGAAGAGCTCGATTTGTATCAGGCCGCGGTCCAATGCAGCTGGAGCGGAAGCTCAAAAAGCCTGGTCGCTTTCCTTTATCAGTTAAATGAACTGGGGGCCGTGGCGGATATCCGCGATCTGCGCCTCCGGAACCGCAGCGGCACCTCCAATGCCCTCAGCGGAACCTTCGTATTAGATTTTGTGTACTCCCGCGTCCCCCCGGCAGAGATCGAAACCGGAGTTGACAGCCTGCCCGAACCCGTAGACAATCCACCAGCCCCATGAAAACACTCATCTTTCTCTTTCTTATACTTCCCCTCTTTCTCAGGGCACAGGAACCCACACTCAAGCCGGATAGCGACTCGTCCTTTCTCAAGGCCGTACTCGACGATGAGGAAGGCGACAAGACCATGCAGGTCCGCTACCAAAATACCCAGTTGGATTTACTGCTTCAGGAAATTGGCAGCCGCACCGGCAAAGTGATTCTCCGGGATCCCGCCGTACAGGATGTCCCCATCACCCTGATCAGTAAAACCCCCATGAAAGTGAGTGAATTTCTTAAAGCGGCGGAGAGCTTGTTGGCCATGAACAACATCGCACTGGTCCCCTTCCGGGAGGACTTTATCAAAGTCGTGCCCCTGGCCGGCGTGGAACGGGCCGGTGCCCCCTTAAAACTTGATTCCGGGGAGGAGCAGGGAGACGAAGCACAGGTCATCAGCCAAATGATCACGCTCAAACATCTCGATTACAGCGAAGTGCAAAACCTGATCACCGAACGCCTGAGTCAAAACGCAAAAGTTCAAGTGATGGAGCGGAACAACTCGCTGCTCATTACAGATACCCGTTCAAATATCGGCCGCATCCAGAAAATTTTAGGTGTACTGGACCGCCCCGCGGAAGTTCGGGAATCCGTAAAGATTTATCAACTCTCCAATGCCAATGCTACAGATATCAAAAGCCAGCTTGAAGTGTTGATTGAAGAAAGCCAACAAAATCAAAATACCGGCACGGGGACCCGCACCACCACCCGGGTGGCAGCACCGGTGACCCCGCGGGGCGTCATTCGCGCCGGAGGCAACAGTCCTGCAACCACGGCTTCAACCGAAGGCGGTTCCAGCGATACCGGCCCCGCCCCCGGATTGATTCAGGGCAATGTTCAAATTGTCGCTGACGAACGGACCAACGTACTGATCATCATCAGTCGTCCGGAAAATGATGATTTCTTCGCCGAGATGATTGCGGCTCTGGATAAAAAAGTAGACCCGGAAGTCATTGTCCGCATCCATAATTTGCAGTTTGCAGATGCAGAGGAAGTCTCCGCCACTTTAAACGAACTGATTGGTGCGGCATCCGCGGACAACGACGGACCTGATGTGAGCAATGAACCCGCTACGGGAAATGTCCGCGGACAATCCGTACGTGACTTTATCCGTCAGGAAAACACGGCGGCGACCACAGCCAATAACAACAACAACAACAACGAAACCAATGCCAACATTATCCAGATGGGGGAAAACACCCGGATTCTTGCCGATATCCGAACGAACTCCCTGATCCTCATGGGGCGCTCCAAAGATTTGGAAGTGATCGAAGATGTAATCCGTCAACTTGATATTATGTTGGCCCAGGTTGCCGTCCGGGCAGTGATTATGGAAGTCATTCTCAGCGACAACATTGCCTACGGGGTGGATTGGTTGCAGAGAACTCTGACCGTAAATGACGTCGAAAATGTGAACGGTGTGCCCATTCGCGAACCGGTATTTTCATTTGCGGGCGGTCAACGGGTGGAGTCGAGTACTGATTTCACAGACCTCAGTGACGTGGGACTCGACCTGCCGGTAAATTCAGGGGGTCTGACCTACTTTTCCACCTTCTATGATTTCAATTTGGATGTCATCCTCCGACTGGCCCAGGGCAGTTCAGAAGCGAAAGTCATTGCCACCCCCATCATTATTACCACCGACAATACCGAAGCTTCGATCAAGGTCGGTGAACGCCGGGCAATTCCCACCACCACCGCCACCACCATTGGCGGATCGGTTCAGTCTTCATTTGAATACGAAAATATCGGGCTGGATCTCACCGTCACTCCCCGAATCAATCCCCAGGGAGTGGTGATCATGGAAGTCACCCAAACCGCCGAAAACGTCGCGGGAAACACCATCATTGACGGCAACGAAGTCCCCATCATTACTTCACGGGAACTCGAAGCCTCGGTGGCGATTCGCAGTGGAGGCACCCTCGCGCTGGGGGGACTGGTGCGCGAAGACAAACGGGATTCCGTATCCCAGGTCCCCATACTCGGCAGCATTCCAATTTTAGGTGCCCTCTTCCGCAGCACCAGCAAAGAAACCGTGCGCACCGAATTGCTGGTGCTCATCAGCCCCGAAGTTTTGGTCTCCGCCGAAGAAGCGGAAAACCTCACCCGCCAATTGAAAAACGCCACCGAGCTTAAGGATGCCGATTGGTACCGCGGCTGGGAACTCCCTCCCCGTGAAGAATGGGAAATACAAACCGGGCCCGACGCCGGACCGGCTTCAATAAAATAAATCGGTTACTCTTCTTCACCGGGCTGGTAGACTCTCCAGCGACGGCCCTTGACATCGAAAATAAATTTACTTTTTTCGAAGTCCTCAACGAGGTCCTTTGACACAACTTGAATGGAGATCAGGGTCGGACTTAATTTTCGATAATAGATGTTCTCAAATTTCTCTTCAGGGAGATCAGGTACCCCCTGCGTTTTATCTAAACCGGAAGGGAAATCTTCCATTTGAACGGTTCGAAAACGGAAATCCTGATTTTCCAGTTCTTCAATATACAGCGATTTAAACGGACTGTGAACCTGTTGAATAATGCCCTGGTTATTTTTAATAATGTTGATTTTAAGATCGTCCCTCGAAAACACAGTTCCATCCGCCATAGTCATCGAAACAAATTGCCCGAAAGTGTCGGCATGAATATCTGCTGAAAACAAATATGTGGTTCCGGTTTTATCAATGATTTTATAATGGACCGGGTTGCGGCGTGTAGGGGCTCCCTCTGCATCTATCATGGTTAAGATCACATCGGCATAGTGGCGGTTGGACGATTTAATTCCGTTTTTATCCTTTTTGAAGGTAAACCAAATCTTGTTCCCTCCGGCAACCACCACAACCTTCTTCGGCATGCCTTCCGGTGTTTTCCCTTCTACAGAATGAATATGATATCTTCCGTAACGGACAAAAAGTCGTTTCGTCGAAATGACATCATTTCCGGGCAGTTCAGTCATATGCATGACCTCAATAGAAATATTATATTTTTCACCGTAAACACCCCCAATAGGCGTCGCGCTTGTGACCCACTGGGCTTGCAGGCGACCGGCACCCAGCAAAAGAAATCCAACCAGAAGAGAGCTCTTAAATAACTTATTCATCATTGTATACTATCAGGGTTTAAAATCGATGGTGTGAACACTACGGGGTACCCACTTTCCATTTTCAAAAATATGGACATTCAGTTCCAGCGGACCCGGTTTCCGGTCCGGCAGGGGCACGAAGTACAGCACGAATCCTGCATCGACCCGCCCGGGTTTAAAACGCATATCCGGAAGGTCATTGGCATTGTCATCACGGGCCAGCACATCCCCCACGCCATCCAACTTTCCGTCCCCCTGATCATCAATGTAAACGGGCTGATTGTCTTCCAAATCGTATACCTCAATTCGCAAAGTCTCCGAGGCCACAATCCTGAAATCAAGTACCCCAGCCTCATCGGAAGGTTCCCGCTGTAAGGCCTGATACACCGGTACCAGATAAAAAGGGTTGTTCAAATAAGCCCCTGCATTGGTAAAATCCCCTTTGCCAAAACCGTCTCCCTTCACGAACGTCCAAACCGACTCAAGTCCTGCGCCCTGTTCAGGCTTCCAGCGCAAGGTCACATTCCCCCCGCCTTCTTCACGGCTGAAAGATTCCATGCTCAAAGTCAGCAGCCGACCGGGCTCCAGCACTATAGGTACTTCTGCTTTCTCCTGACCCGGATCTGAGCGGAAAGTGAGAAATAACGAAGCTTCGGTTTGCTCTGTAACCAGGTCCTGGGCCGGAGAAAGTTCCAAGTTTCCTTTCAATTGTTCATTTCCGGGATTGGCCAAAGTAAAATGACCAAAAGCCATGAAATCCTGCTGATGCAAACTATGCATCGATTTCGGTTGCAGATCCACAGTCGCAACCGGGAGGTTCACTTTATATTCCCCCGACTCCTTGCCTTTGAAGGCAATGGGAAACTCTTCATTCGCTTCGGCTGGCTCCTCCACGACCGGAGATGGGGCCTGCTGCTGATTTTTTAATCCCATTTCGTATTGGGCCAAGGTCTGTTCCGCCAGGGCGGCCATGTCCGGCATCTGAAAAGCCTTATAAAGGCGGACAGCTTCTCTCTGGATGGCGCAGGCTTCTTCAAAACGTCCCTGCCAACTCAACCACCGGGCATACTTCTCATACAAAAAGGGTTCATAAATTTTAGTTCCCTTCTTCCGGTAAGATTCCAACAACTGCAGAAAAACTTCTTCGCTTTCCGGTCGGTTGTCCCCCTCCTGCATGATCATATCCAAATACATTTCCCAGTCCGCCTGCCAGAATTCGGGCTTTTCTTCAAAATACGTATTCATCATCTCCACTGCGAGGTCCCGTTGGTCATTATTATAAAACCACCAAATACGACTTCGGGTATTCCATGCACTCATCGTACGGGTATTGAAGAAGCGGTTCTTTGCCATTTTATCAATGCGGGACTCTAAATACTCCAAGTCTTCCGGAACCTTTTTACCCAGGGCAGCCCGCCACCAAATCGCAGTCATCCCCCGCCGATAATGGGTGCCGTAATAATAGGAGGGCCGCTCTTCAATCACCCGTTCCAAATGCTCCAGGGCCATTTGTTCTTTTCCCTGCAACCACATTAATTCCGCCTGCATGGCAATGGCATCCGAATTCAGCCGCTCCAATTCCTGATGGTTGTGGGTATGCCAATGGTGTGGCTCCGCAGCCAATGCATCCGAAAATTGCTTAATCCATTCCGCATAAAGCATGGCCGACTTCCAGTCACCACGATAATAAGTTTGCTCCATCAGCTGTTCAAAAATATTCAGACGGCTGTAATCCAAATAGTCCCGGGCTGCCAAACGGGGAGCTTGTAATTGTTCTGAATACAACAGGGGGAAATCTTTATTTTTAAAGCCGGGAAAGGCCGGATGAATGTCTTGTGCGGTATCGGGATACTTTTTTAAATCATAATCGATACCGAACTGATAGTTTGCCATACGCCGACCCGCCTGGGTCCACTTTTCCGCCTGGGCCAGCTTCCCCATGTCCCGGCTTAAACGTATAAGTATATTGTATAAAATGGCATCTGAGTAATTGGTTGATTCCCCACTTAAATCCCCATTGGTCGAATCTATAAAAATCCACTCATAAAGCGCATAACTAAACGCCAAATTTTTTACGTGGAGTTGAGACTCTTTCCACACATGTTCATAAATATTTTCGTCCCGGTACCCTTCTGCTGTCAATTTCGCTTTGAAAGCCGGTAGCTGTGCGATGGCCGCATCCAGACCTTCTTCCGCATACACCGAGATCACCTGCTCGCGCAAGGCGACCCGAATGGGATCGTTTTCAATATCATAGGTTTGTTCCGCGCCGTGGACACCGGCACTCAGAAACACAAACCATACAAACAGCCAAATAAACGAACGGGTTACTGCCAATTTCATATTCATACCTTGCCTTCCTTCCCGGAAAAAATAATCTGATCAAACGTTATTAAGCAATAGCCCCCCCGAATCTTCAATCCAATTCCATGCTGAATTTCTTCTGTCCACTTGCCCCCCCTTTTCCCGGGGCAGGAAAATCTGCGCTCAAAAATCACTTAAAAGAAATATACTCCTTATAAAGCGGGTGCTTAAACCGGGGATCGATCAGCAGAGCGGTGCCCCGGTCCTCCGGTCCACGGATCACCCGTCCCATCGCCTGCAGCACCCGCACCAATCCGGGAAAGGTGTACGCCATCACAAAGCCCTCTTCCCCGCGGACATCAAACCAGCGCCGCATCAATTCACGCTCCCGACTGAGACCGGGCAAACCGATCGACACCACAATCACGGATTCCAGGGCTGTCCCCGGCAAATCAATCCCTTCATTTAAGGCGCCTCCGAGCACCGCAAGTCCGCAAACCGGACCTTCCGACTCGCGGAAAGGTTTCAAAAATTCATCGGAATCTTCCTCCTGTAACCCTCGTGGCTGTACCTTCACAGGACCCAGCCAAAGATCATTTTTGGGCATGCGGGAAGCCACTTCATCCATCAATGAATAGGAAGGGAAAAACACCAGGGTTTTCACCGACCGGGCTGTCAACTCCGCCACAATCCGCTGCGCCAGGCGTTCGTACAGTTCCGGCCCCCGCGCTTTCCACACCAAAGGAATCTCTTCTTCCAGTTCAATTCGGAAGCGCGATGCTTCAAAGGGTGAAGCCAATTCCAATTTCCGACTCTCCGGCGCCGCCCCCGTTAAACGCATAAACAAATCCAATGGCAGTAGCGTCCCCGAAAACATGACCGAAGACGCCAAAGACCGGAAACGCGTTTTTAACCACTCCGCCGAATTAAGGCAAAGATGCTGAAAAACCCCGTCTTCAAATGTACACACATGCGAATCCTGCCGATGCTCCATGCTCTGCCGGAAGCTTGAAAAACTCCGGTAGAGCTCCAAACGAGGATCCCCCGGCTGCCCGGGATGATCCGCAAAGGACGCTTCCAACATTTCAACCGCGCGGTTGCAGGCTTTGGACAACGCTTCTGGAATTTCCGCATCAGCTTTGGGCCAGCCTTCCCGATCCAATTGCAATTTACAGTATGCCCGCAACTCTCGTAACACTTTCTGAAAAGAGCTGTTCAATACCGACTGCATCTCCGCGGCCAATCCCCGAAATTGGCTTTGCAAAAACCGCGGGTCCAAAGATGCGGAAATCATGCTGCGGCTTCGATCCAGCAAATGATGGGCTTCGTCGATCAACAGGCAAACCGACTCCGGTTTTTCTCCAAACAGAAATTCCAACCGGGCCGATGGATCGAGTGCATAATTCAGATCGCCCAAAATCACATCCGCCTCGCGGGCGGCATGCATCATCAATCCAAAAGGACAAACCTGATGCCTTGCCCCCACCGCCTGCCAGGTTTCCGCATCCCAGGTGATTTCATTTCGAAGCGCAGCCATTGCCCCGGGAAGGCGGTCATAAAAACCCAACGCCAAGGGACAGCTTTCGCAGTCACAGGGAGATCCGGTTTCTTTGCACACCCGTTCCCGCGCCACCAATGTCAGTACCCGCAACCCCGGTTTCTCCGGAAACAGGTTTCCCACTGCTTCTTCAAAAATCCGTTTGCCCGTGTTGCGGCAGGTGGCAATGACCAAAGAGGAAAAGCGCTCCTCGCCCAAAGCCTGGAGCGCAGGGAGTAACACGCCCATGGTTTTGCCAATTCCGGTGGGGGCCTGCACATACAGCCCTCCCCCTTCCGTTACGGTGGATTTCACCTCCTCCATCAGCTCCT
>CAKZLZ010000035.1 GCA_937127435.1 uncultured Verrucomicrobiota bacterium
TTTCGACGGCAGTGAAGCCAATACTTACGACGGATCAACCTCTGTCGGCAGCAATGTATCCCTGGCACTGGAAAAAAACGCCGGAGTCAATGCGATTGCCGGCGATGTAACCGTGGAAGCGGAGGCCGTAGTCGTCATGGTGAACAGCGAGCAGATCGAAGACAGTTCAAGTGTGCAACTGAATGGTACGGGACAACTTCAGGTGGGGGTGGACTCGTCTGTGCCGGTGACCGAAACCATTGCGACCCTTCTTGATGACGGCAGTGGGGATGCCGTGGTTGAATTGGCCGGAGATGGCAGTACGGGCAGCACCTTGGTACTTTCCTCCGGTGACTTTTCCGGAGAGATCAAAGGAGGAGGCACCAGCGCTTCCTCGCTCGTGAAAAATGGTTCCGGCACGCTTATTCTCTCCGGTGAAAATACCTACACGGGTGGCTCCACAGTTACCGGCGGCACTCTGCTGGCAAACAATGCATCCGGAAGTGCCACCGGTACCGGGGATGTAACGGTAGCGACGACCGCCACTCTTGGGGGAACCGGAAATATTGGCGGAAATGTGACGGTACAAAGTGGCGCGACACTTGCACCCGGTGCATCCATCGGAGTTTTGAAAGTGGGTGGCAATTCAACTTTTGAAAGTGGAAGTTTTCTAACTTTGGAAGGCAATGGGAATAGTTTTGACCGTTTGGATGTTACCGGGATGGCCAGTATTGCCTCCGGGGCTTATATTAGTTTTGATCTCGGAGCCACCCCGCTTTCGGAAACCAATTATACCTTGTTGACCGCGTCTGGCGGGCTGTTGGACAGTACCCCGTTCACCCTCAGTGGCTTGCTGCCCAGCGGATACATTCTCGACTATACCGGCACGGCCTTGAACTTGGTGCAACAAGCGATCATTGACACCATCACCGCCACCCCCGATGACGGCACCATCATCACCGGGGGCAGTACCGATGTAGCCGTTACCGTTGGAAACGGTGCTGAATCCGGTAGTGCTGATCTTGATGCCACCGTTACTGGAGACGGAGGCGATTTGAACGGCAGCGGAACGGTGACGGTTGCGCCGGGTAATACCGGTAGCGTCGATCCCGATCTGGTATTCACCGGTTCCACCACCGGTACGGGCCAGACCGGAACAGTTACCGTAACGGATCCGAATGCGATTAATAATCCGCAGACCGGAACGGTAACCGTCGATGTGCTGGATCACGCGGCCCCGGATCTGAGTATCGCCAGCGGGAACAACCAGAATGTGATCGTGGGAGCGGGCGGCATCACCGCTGAACTTGCACTCGCAAATGGCACGAGTGGTGAATCCAATCTTTCTCCCATGGACGTGGCCAACCTCAGTTCGGGTCTCAGTGGCGCGACGGGCAGTGGGGTGATTGCTTCTGGAGACAGCGGAAGTTATATCGCTTCGCTCGACACCGCTACGGTGGGGGCTGCACAGACCCAGAACTTCAGTCTCGATGCAGGCGATCAGCAGACCCTGGCTGGTGCGGATGCGTTGAGCAATCAGGAGGTCGATGTTACCTTGAATGTGTTTGGCCATGCTGATCCATCCATCAGTGGGACCACTTTTGATTTCGGGAACGTTCATGTCGGCTACGGTACGTCGATCGTTTCGAATACAGAATCCGTGACCAACGGAACCGCTGGCGACTACATCGTAGATCTGAAGTCGGACGGCGTAACCTCGGGCAACTTAAGTGTTAACAGTATCTCCGGCGTAGCCGCAGGTGACAGCACCAATATCGCCGCTACCCTGGCCACCGGGCAGGGGGTGGGAACGCTGGCTCAAACGTTGACTTACACCTTTGCCGACGATTCTGCGTTGGCGGGCGCAAGCAGCGACCTCGGTAGCGAAAGCCTGAATATCACTGGACAGGTCTATAGTGGTCAGGCGGTATGGAATGTTCCCGGTGGCGGATCCTGGGGAACCTTTGCCAGCGGATTCGGCGACAACTGGCAAACGGGTGGCGGATCTCCCGGACTCGATGCGGGATTCGTCGACATCGATACCGGGACTTTTGGTGTGGTCGGCTCCGGTACGGTAACCCTCGACGGCGCCACACCCAGCCTGAATGCCATCACTTTTGATAACACAATAGACAGCTACGAGATCGCCACGGGCTCTGGCGGATCTATCAGTTTAAACGGTGGCGCGGGACAGGCCAGCGTGCAAAATCTCGCGGGCAATCACCGCATCTCCGCTCCTTTGATGCTGACCACCGACACCCGGTTCTCCAGCGCAAATATGGGCGACACCCTGCGTGTGTCCGGCGCAATTGGTGGCGCAGGCAATGTGGAAATCGGCGGGGCAGGACGCACGGTCTTTACCCAGGACCAAAGCTATGCCGGAAGCACCACCGTCAGCAGCGGAACCATGGTCTCGCAGAACCTCCCCAACTCAGCGGTTCTCCTGACTGGTGGTATCTTCAGTCCGGGTGACGTGGGCACGGTGAGTAGCATCGCGGTCGATTCGCTTGCCCTGGACGGTGGTTCGCTGAATTACGACTTTGCAACTCCGGGCACATCTGACTTTATCGCCTCCTCTGGTATCGTTGCGTTGAATGCACCTACCGAATTTACGTTTAACGATGCGGGCTTTGCCAAAGGCGTTTTCTCCTTGATCAATGGTGGGCTCACTGGTTTCGACGACCTGAGCGGTCTGAGCTTAAATACCGGCACCACCGGTTTGCAGGGCCTCTTCGGGGTGGATGCCGGCACCCTGTTTCTGCGGATCTACGACGAAGATACCGTCTTAACCGGTCCGGTGCTTTCGAATGCCGCACCTTATTTAATACCTGTCACCGCCAACTTCCTGGTCAGCGGTGCGGTCACCACCTGGCCGCTGGATGCGGGCAATACCGTCAATTCCCTGGCCTTTGCTCCGGGCAGCTCGCTGCAGGTGTTTAATGAACTCACGGTTACCAGTGGCGATTTTACTGTGGATGGCGGATCGGCGGTGATCAATGGCGGCACACTTACCACGCCTGGTTCCTTTGCTAAGCGCGGGGCAGGGATATTGACCATCAATTCAGACATAAATGCGGGTGGCCCCGCCGGGGTCTTTGACGGCAGCCTCCACGTGAACCGCGTGTTCAACGTTCCTGCCGAACTCACCGTTTACCGGAATGCAGAACTCGGCGGCACCGGTCTCATTCGTGGCGAGGTCTTCAATGACGGCACAGTCGCTCCCGGCAATTCCATCGGCACCCTCACGGTCGACGGCAACTACAGCCAGAGTTCCGCAGGAACTTTGGAAGTTGAATATGCCAACGCTTCCCATCTGGATCATCTGAACGTTACAGGAACCGCCACCCTGGACGGCACCTTGAAAATGATCAAAACCGGGTCCGGGGTGGCCTACGGGGACAAGGCCAACATTCTTACCGCACAAGTCGGTATTATCGGCCGGTTCTCCAAAATCACTGGACTTCCGGGCGGGGTCCGGGCCCGGCAGTTGATTGGCAGCACCATGTTAAGTCTGTTGTTTGCACCCAGCAGCTACACCCTGGTCGCGGAGGGCGCAAACCAGACCGCGGTGGCCGCCGCTCTGGATTCATGGCTCGGCAGTTCTAATCGGGAATACACCGCGGCAACCCTGCAGTTGGACCATCTCCGCGAAACCCAGTATCCGGCAGTATTTGAAAGCATGCTTCCGCATCTTTATCCGGTGTTGGCTGAGCGCGGATTGACCGACGGCTACAATGACGGACGCAGTGTGACTTCGCAAGCGCTGGCCGCGCGCTGGCTACCGCGTCCGGATGCAGAGAGTGACCGCAAAGGTTGGCGGGTGTGGACCGATCTCCGGGGCGGCTATGCCAATACCGATGTCTTCAGTATGGACGAAGAGGACGGCGCGCTGTTGGTCGGAATGGATCAGCAGGTCGGGGGCGCGGTCTTCGGATTCTATCTGGGCGGTCAGGATTTCGATTCTGACACGGGTGCCGATGTTTCGTACGAAGGGGAGGGCATGCGCTACGGAATCTACGGCAGTTTAGCTGTTGCGGAAGCGGGTTACATTTCTTTGGTGGCGGGTGGCGGACAAACGAATTACGACAGCAAACGCCCCTTGCCATTTGGTGAGTCGGCGACGGCATCGCCGGAAGCCTCGGATTGGTTCACTCGTGTGGAAGCCGGCTGGCGGATTGATTTAGGTCTGACCCTGACGCCTTTCGTGGGGCTGCAGTATTCCAAGAGCACGCTCGAAGCGTTTACCGAAGAATCCGATTCCGTGTACGCATTGGCGATGGACGAGAGCGAGGTCGAGCGGAGCGAAGGCTACGCCGGTCTGGATGTATCCAAGACTTTCCCTGCAAAAGATGCCGCCACCGTGTTGCGTCCCTATGCACGAGTGCTACTCCGTTCCGATTTTTCAGACGAACCCGACGCGCTTCGCGTCCGCTTGGATCAAGGCAACAGCAGTTCATTCGACTATCAGTCCGAGCAGGTGAAAACCGACGGTATCGAAACCGGAGCCGGCATCGCCTGGTCCAACCTGGAAACCGGCTGGGGCGTCAATATCGGCTACACCGGGTTCTTCGGGGATGATCAGGAAAGTCATCTCGTGAACATGGGGATCTCCTATGGTCGCTGAGCACTAATTCGCCAGGGGAAGAAGAAGGCGAAGCCATCGGCGATAATGCCTTCTTCTTCTCTCAGGAAATCGCCTTGCCGCTCTTGTCGCCCCCAAAGACTCTGGGGGAGGGGGCGATGCGGGATTCGCTCCGGCTTATTGTCTTCCAGGATTAGGGCTATTTGTGGGATGTTGAACAGTTACCAGACGAAGAGACCGGGGTGAACAGCAAAGGGGATGACGCAAATCTGCATCTCGCGTTTATGCTCAATTATTGAGCCACTCTCCAAATCCTAAACCCGGAAAATTTCGCTCGAAACATGGGCTGAGGAAATGGGAAGAAAATCTTGAAGCCGTCTGTACCCATGAGTGCAAGAGGGGGCCGGATGTCGTTCGTCAGGGAAAATATACCGTTCGTCATATATGTAACGTTTTAGCACGTTTAATTTTGTATTCTGGCCCTGTGCGGATACCTACATAGGTAATTACTACCTGTTACTTGGTTCCCAATATGAAATCTCTATCGTTTTGTTTGTGTTTTTGTATGGGCTCCTTGCTTTATGCTCAGCCTTCTAAGCCTTCTGTCCGTCATGGAGAAGTGACATTTCAACAACAGGCCAACCAACTTCGGATTCAGCAATCATCCTCACAGGCCATTGTCAACTGGCAGTCCTTTTCCATTCCGGAAGGGCATGCGGTAAACATTGCGCAGCCGGGCAGTGCTTCAGCTCTGCTCAACCGGGTGACCGGTGCGGATCCTTCCCGATTGATGGGGCAATTGAACGCGAACGGTAAAGTGTATTTGATCAATCCCAATGGTATTGTGGTAGGGAACGGCGCCCGCATCAATGCCGGTGCGTTTATCGCTTCAACCCTGGATGTATCGGATACAGATTTTTTGAATGGAGGGGATTTGCTTTTCTCCGGTTCTTCCACCCGCAGTGTGGTCAATCTCGGTAGTATTACCGCGACCAATGGAGATGTGATTTTGGTGGGGTACGAAGTGTCCAACCAAGGCACGATTCAAGCCCCTGGAGGCGTGGTGGCTTTGGGTGCCGGCCGGGAAGTGTTGTTAACCCCGGAAGGGGACCAGCGAATCACCATCATTACTACGGTGGATGCAGAGCCCGAAAGTGACGAGGACACGGAGGAAGATGATGATGAGGAAGAGAACGATGCGCCAGACGCCAGCAAAATCGGCAGCGAAAACCAGGGGGTGATCGAAGCGGTGCAGGCGGAGCTGAAAGCGGCCGGAGGCAATGTGTATGATTTGGCGGTGAACCAGGCCGGGATTATCCGGGCCACCGGGGTGGAAAACCGGGACGGACGGATTTATCTGACTTCTGACCAAGGGGCCATCACTCACAGCGGGGAATTGAGCGCACACAATCTGGATGGCAGCGGGGGCGAAGTGTTTGTGGGCGGAGACTATCAGGGAGCAAATGCGGAGGTGGCCAATGCCGCTACTACGTATGTGGCGGCGTCGGCGGTGCTCGATGTGAGTGCGGTATCTTCGGACGCTTCCGGCGGACGGGTGATTGTATGGTCGGATGAGAAGACGACTTTTCATGGCACCATCGACGGCAGGGCAGGAGAGCAGGGGGGCGATGGCGGCTTTGCCGAAGTCTCCGGGAAACAGATTCTGGATTATCAGGGAACTGCGGACTTGCGGGCCTCGGCCGGTCAGGTCGGGGAACTGTTGTTGGACCCGGTATCTCTCCGCATTCAAGCGGGCAGTGATGTGAATGTGGATAGTTCTGCTTCAGACCCGCATGAATATGAACCTGCAGACCGGACGACGACCTCGATTCTGAGTGTGGCCACCCTTGAAAGCCAACTGGCGTTGAGTGACGTGAAGGTGGATACTGCTACCCGGGGCCCGCGACCGGGTGAAATTGATTTTACGGCCCCCGCACCCGCCACCCCCGTAGAATACGGAGACGGCACCATTGTGGTGGATAGCCCGATCGCGTGGACCTCGGGAAATCAGTTGCATTTCAATTCAGGGAACAACATCGAAGTGAATGCGTCCATTGATGGCGGGAGCACCGGGGACATTATTTTTGGTCTGGGGCAAATAGAGCCGGCCTCTGGAAATGCGTTTTATACCCTGCCGGCAGTGACCAGTGAATTGCAGGTCGCCGCTTCCGCAACCGTCAGCGGCAATCATGTCACCCTTCAACACGCAAATTCTGAACTGCTTTATGGTGCATTGGGCAGTGTGTACTTTCAAGGGATCTTGAACGCGAACATACTCGAAATGAAGTATCCGGTGGATGCGATCAGTCAATATGGCGGGATCCTGGGGGCGGTCTCATTCGCAAACCCCAACAATGCCATCGGCACCCTGCGGGGGGATGTGGCCTCGGGGCGGTTACAGGGGGACTTCACCGTGATGGACGGGTCGGGCGGATTGAATGTGGAAAATGAATTTGTGGCTGACTTCGGGGCGGAGATCCGTATTGCCACGCAGGGGGACCTGACTCTGAAATCCGGCGCGCTGATTTCCACCGGCACCTTTCAGGGGACGCCCAGCGCACAGGATTCGGATATTTATCTATCAGCGCAGGGAGGCAACTTTATCAATGAAGCGGGAGCCGGGGCAGTGAATGCAGCGGGAACCGGACGTTTTCTCATCTATTCCAATGCGCCAACGGGTGATAACAAAGGCGGATTGACGGGCGATCCTGTCTACAATAAAACGTATACCGCCAATGATCCATCCACCATCACCCAGACAGGTGACCGATTTCTTTATGGTCTGGCACCAACGCTTACGTTGACCGCCAATCCTGCGTCCAAGCAGCAGGGCGATGCCAACCCGGCTTTTAGTTATACCGTTTCCGGTTTGGTATCGGGAGATGACCCGGCGGATGTTTTCTCCGGGGTCCCGGTGTTGTCAAGCACTGCGACCACAGGGACAGCGGCCGGCACGGCGTCGATTGATGTCGCCACGGGCACGGTGTCGCTTTCGGATTATGACTACTTGATCAATCTGGTGGCTGGCGTCCTCACCATCGATCCCGGTCCGATTCAAAACTTGCTGATTACCGCCCAGAATGCCGCCAAAACTTTCGGGGAAAATAACCCCGCCTTTGCCGCCACGTTCAGTATACCGGCCGCGGTCAATGATGTGAGCGGATTGCAATTCAGTGTGAGCGCTTTGTTGGACTCTCCGGTGGGCACGTATGTGATCATGCCTTTCGGGGCTACGGGAACCGGATACAATATCAGTTATGCACCGGGTACGTTGACCGTGAATCCGCGTCTGTTGACCATCGGGGCCGCGGATCTCACCAAGACCTATGGCGATGTCACCCCGGCCTTTACCCCGACTTTTGACAACCTTGCCTCCTTTCATACGGTCACCGATATGGGTGCACTGGTATTGAACTCCCCTGCAACGGCGCAGTTTGTGGATGCGGGATCATACAGCATCACCCCCTCCGGTGCGGTGAACAGCAACTACACGATTTCTTACAGTAACGGTACTGCCACCGTGGATCAACGGCCGGTGACCCTGACCGCAGATGGTGACAGTCGGGAATACGGGGATGCCAATCCTGTCTTCTTTGCCACGCCTTCCGGATTTGTGAACAATGACTACGCCCGCTCCAATTTGACCATAGGAACCTCCGCGACGGCGACCAGCAATGTGGGGAATTATGACATCGTGCCCAGCGCTTATAACGACAGCAATTACGACGTAAGTTTTGTCAACGGCACCCTGGAAATCACCCAGGCGCCCTTAACCCTCACCGCTGCCGATGCCTCCAGAGACTATGGAGATGCCAACCCCGGGTTTGATTTTTCCGGGACCGGATTTAAAAATGCTGAAGACGAAACGGTGATACAAAATGTAATCTACGATACCGCGGCGATTCCCGGGTCGGATGTGGGGAACTACGATATTGATATTCTCAGTGCGGTAGCCGGGAATTATGATTTGAGTTTTGCACCGGGAACGCTGACCATTGATCCGCGTCCGATTTTAATCAATGTGGACGATGCCAGTCGAATGTACGGGGATGCCAATCCCGGATTTGCACCCTCCAACAACAATACCAATTTGGTGCCCGGGTTGGAGTCGCTGGCCGAAGTGATCGCCTTTGATACGGTGGCAGGGGTGACGGATTATGTGGGGAACTATCCGATTACCGCGACCTTGCTGGATCCAAATTATAGTTTAACCACGACGCCGGGATCGCTGACGGTGAATCCGCGTCCATTGAGTATTTTTGTAGAAAATGTTGGACGGGATTATGGGGATGAAAATCCGGAATTCACCTTTCAGGACCTCGGGTTGTATGGAATTGTGAACGGCGATGATGTCGGCGCCATGTTGAATTTGCAAACGGTGGCTCCGTCCCCGGCCAAAACCGAATCCGGTTTTTATTTGATCGAAAGAACCGGAAACGTGGATCCCCGCAAATACAGTATGCCCATTTACCAGTCCGGCGTATTAACCGTTTATCCCCGTGCAATCACGCTTACGGTGGACGATGCCCAAGCCCTGATCGACGCGTTGGGTGATTCCCGTACGGCCGGAGATTTGAGTGGGTTGGCCTACACCGTCACAGCCGACAATTTGGCGGCGGGAGATACGGTTGCCCGGGATGTGGCCCCGGGCCTGACCTTCCGCACCTTCAACGGCACCACCACCGCCTCCGTGGTTTCGGCGGACTATCGGGATCAAATGGTTGCACCGTCTCCGTTCTCGCCGGCATTTGCCGGTGGTTTTGCGCTGTATTACTCCCCGCCTCCCACTGAAGATGCGACTTTTACTTCTTCCGATATCGCGGTCAGTTATCCGGACGAGGATTTCAGACAGTATCTGGGGATTTTGCCGGATCAGGGATATTTGTTGGCGAACCGGAACTATGTGGTCACGGCGATTGAACCGGCCACGGTCCGTCATGTCGATGCCGATACGGTTCGGACTGTTATCAGCCCCATCAATTTGATCACTTTGTTTCAAAATCAGCCTGATCTGGAGATCGAGACCACTGATTTGGGTGACCTGGATATCAGTGACATCACCCTGACCCCGACGGAGCTGGGGCATCTTCCTCAGAATGAACCCCTGGTGATTGGTTCCATGAGCGATTACACCTCCAATATCGGAGTCTATTTTTCGGGTCACGCTGATGTAACCGTGGAGATGGTGACGCAGTATTTGAATGAACTGTTGAGTGGGGGGAGCGGTGATGATTTGAAGGCACTCTACTTCGCCATTTTTGGAGAAACGCCGCTGACCGATCCGCTGGATGAAGCGGCCATCCGGGCCTGGTTGGCGGATATTGAAAGCAATGTGGAGAAGCGGAGTATGCTGGGAATTGCGCTGATCAAGTATCTCGAAGATCTTCAGGGAATGGATCCGGCCACCCTCAGTATAGGGCAACAGCTACTGGCGGAAGTAGTGGCGTTGAAAGTGGAGGAATCCCGCAGGGAATATGCAGAGATGCTGTTGGAGCGGCAGGAAAACTATGAAAATTATCCGGTGGCGACCCAAATGCTTGCCCGGGCGAGGGAAGCCTTAAAGACGCAGGAGAAAAAAGCTGCCAATGCGGCATTGGACTATCTGGAAGAATACGGAAATGAACTTTCTGATCAGGAAGTCTCCGTACTCGAAAATATATTGGCTTCGGTTTTGGATGGAGATCACAGCTCTTCAATCGCCATGTTGGAACAGTGGGTTGAACTGCGGAAAGACGTTGACCCTAAAGAAGCCATCGACAACAAACTGTCACGGTTCCTGGAAAATATGGGACCTGACCAGGAGGCCTATGAAACTGCGCTGGCCGCATTTGAAGCCGGGGAGGATCTCGAGGATTTTGCGAAATTTAAAGGCTACAGTGTTTATGATATGAATGCCGGAATTGATTACGGAGAATTGCTAAAAGAAACAAATTTGGCGGGGTTGGAAGCCAAAATGGCGCGCTATGAAATCTTAGCCAATAATTCAGGACTGATTTCGGCTGCCGCCAGTGTGACGGCCGGGGGGGCGGCCTTTGCCGGTGGCTATGCCCTTGGCACAAGCACGGCAATTGGATCGTACGTATTTGTGGCGATGAAAGGGGCGATGATCTCCACCGGTACGGTGGGGGTCAAAGCTCTGGCAATCGGAACCGGTCCGGCGGTTATTGCAGCGGCGGCGGCGGGGGTCACTACCTGGGCGGGTATTGAGCTCGTGCAGCAGGGGGAACAAAAACAAATATTTGATGATCTTGTGGCAGGTGGAACCAAAAAGCTTACGCTGGCGGATTTGGACTTTTCCCCGCAGGCGGAAGTGGTGACGGAAAATGTGAAGCCGAAAGATCTCGCGGATGAACTGTTTAAACAAATGATGGTCTCCTCTTTGGATGAACTGTTGCTGGGAATGTAATTTATGAAAAATTTTCCTACGATTTCGATGTCGGTATGGCTGTTGGCCTGCACCCAGCTGCAGGCGCAAAATTTGGACAAAGTGCTACCGGACCCCGTGCCCCGATTGGTGGAGCCGGTGGAAGCAGAACCTCCGCGTCGGATCACCCAGGAGGAGCTGGACGGAATGGGAGTTAAACTTTGGGCCAGCCCGGATGAAGATGTTCTGTTGCCGGAATTGAAGGGGGTGCGCATGGTGGGGCGTGTGAAAGATGTGGATATCTCTAAACTCTCGACCGACGATCCGCTGGTTTGTGAGGTGGGCTCTCCGGTGGTGCAAGCTACATTAATGACGCTGATGTCCGCGTACATCGACAAACCCGCCTCCGAAGAGTCGGTGGAGCGTATGGTGGTGGCGGCCCGTCTGGTGCTGGCGCAACTGGGTTATCCCTTTTCGCTGGTGTATCTGCCGCCCCAGGATGTGACCGATGGATTTATTCACTTGGTGGTGGTGGAAAGTAAAATCGGGGAACTGCGGGTGGAAGGCAATAAATATTTTTCCGACGGCAGTTACCTTTCGCGCATTCCTTTGGAATCCGGTGAGGTGCTCAATGCGGACGCGGTGCGTACAGGGATCGACCGCATCAATCTCAATCCTTTCCGTCAGTCTGCTACATCGTTTGTGAAAGGGGCGGAACCGGCTACCGTGGATTTGGTGATCAAGGCCAATGACCGCATACCCCTGCGTGCCTTCGGCGGTTACAACAATACCGGCAGCACCACTACCACGGAAGACCGATTGTTTGCAGGGATCAACTGGGGCAATGCCTTCGGCTGGGCTGATCAGCTGACCCTGCAATGGACCAGTGATGTCGAAGCGAAATATTCCCGTGCACTCTCCACCAATTATACTGCGGACTTAGCCCGTAACCACAGTTTTACTTTTTTCGGGGCTTACTCTGAAATCCGAAGCAAAACCGACCCGGATTTTGATCAGCAGGGTGAAAGTTGGCAGGTGGGATTGAATTACGATATCCCGCTATCTTCTGCATCGGAAAATCTCACCCACAGCTTGCAATTCGGTTTTGATTTTAAATCCAGTGATAACAACCTCGATTTTATCATTCCACCTTTTGTCACTCCTATTGTGGACAATGTGACCCAAATCGTACAAGCACGGCTACAGTACCGCGGACAATTGACTGACCGCCTGGGAGGAACCGGGTGGGCGATTAAACTGACTGCGGCCCCCGGTGATGTTACCTCACGCAATACGGACGAAGCCTTTGAGCAGTCCCGTGCCTTCGCCACGGCAGATTATGTTTATGGCAATCTGAATCTGAACCGCAGCACCCGTCTGCCCGGCGGATGGAGCTGGTCGATTCGTTCCGAACTGCAGTTGTCCTCCGCCAATTTGTTGGGAAGCGAAGCGTTCAGTGGAGGTGGGAGCAATTCGGTGAGGGGATACGAAGAAGGGGAAGTGATCGGGGACAATGCCATCTTCTTCTCCCAGGAAATCGCCTTGCCGCTACTGTCTCCAGCACAGGGACTCGGGGAGGGGGGGCTGCGGGATTCGCTTCGTCTGTTCGCCTTTCAGGATTATGCGCATGTATGGAATGTAGAGCCATTACCGGAGGAAGATCCTTATGACTTGCTCAGCGTGGGGCTGGGATTCCAGTATCAGTTTGGAGCGCATGCAAATCTCTCCATGGCCTATGGTTGGCAACTCAAAGAAACCGGTGTCAGCTCCACCGGGGATGATGGACGTCTGAATTTTTCATTTATGCTGTCGTATTGATTTGAAGCCCTTCCTGCTTCTTCGGAAATATCCCGAAAACTCTCCGCAGTATTTTTCACCTTCGGTCTTTATCGACTATAGAAATAGATGAAGCATGATTTTTTGTGCAATTGACCAACCACGGCACTATCCCAAGCACCTCGCTTGCGGGGTGTGCGGAGTATCTGTTCATAAAGGAAGCGTTCCTGAAAAAAAATAATAACCCGCAGCGCCGGGCTCCGGTCCATTCGGACCGGAGCCCGGCGCTGCGGGAGGGGGCGGGGGTGGCCGGCCATTCTTGGAGGGATAACTCCGCACTCCGGGGCAAGCCCGAAGCTTGGCAATGCACTGCGCGCTCAATGGTGAGTCCCTCCCCCATTCCGGGGCTTTTGCCCCGGCCTTCGGAGAGGCGTCACTTTGGGACTGAATAGGGTCGTCGAAAATGAAAAGCGGTGTTTTTTCAATAGCATTGAGACCCTTAATCATGGTGTAGAGCCTGTAAAAAATGTCGTTCGTCAGGGATAACGTACCGTTCGTCATATTTGTAAGTTATTAGGGTTTAATTACTTTGCTCTTCCTATTCTGAAGCAGTACTTCGATAGGTTTTTGTAAGCTCCATTCACCCGGCGTTAAGGAATTAATCTCATGACCCTCTTTACTTCTCCAACTCATGCCTTGAACCACGGACACCTTTCTCTTAGGGACCTTCGCAAGGCCACGCCGCGACCCCTCCGTTATCTGCATGGTTTGCTGGTGCTTGGATTTTTGGGACTCACACCGGGGATGGCGCAAACCACTCTCACGATCAGTAGTGGTCAGGAGTACTTTGATGCCACCCAGCAAATTTTTCTGAATCCGGATCAGAGCTATGTTCTGAATTTTACCGGTGACGTGACCATGGACCAGCAGGTGTTACCGGTCCGGGTCGATGCGGGGCAGAGCATCACCATCAACGGAAACAACCACACCCTCGATGGTGCCGACCTCTATCGCACCCTCTTTGTTCATTCCGGTAGCGTGAATATCCAGGATCTGCAGGTCGCCAACGCCTATGCCAAAGGCGGGGATGGCGGCGGGTCTGCCGGTGGGGGACTCGGGGCAGGTGCAGGATTGTTTGTCGATGAAACGGCCGAGGTCACATTGACGAATGTAACCTTTACCGACAGTCAGGTTGTGGGAGGAAAAGGAGGGGGTGCGGGTTTTGGTGGAGGCGGCGGATTGGGAGGGGACGGAGGACAAGGTGGGGGTGGGGGCTTATACGGTCAGGGAGGAGACGATAGTTCTGGCGGAGGAGGCGGACTTCTAGGGAATGGTGGTAATGGATTCGCAGGCGGAGGCGGAGGTGGCGGAATAACCGGCAATGGCGGCAATGGCGGTGGTACGGGTGCAGCAGGAGTTGACGGTACTTCTACCTATGGCGGTGGCGGCGGTGGCGGTCACTCCAGTGCCGGTGGTGTGGGGGATTTATCTGCGGGGAATGGCGGTGCGGGTAATGGAGCCGGTGGTGGCGGTGGGGCCGGGGGTGGAATTGGCGGTGCCAACGCTGGAACGGCACCTAATCAAGTAGGCGGAGCTGGCGGCCTCGGTGGTGGCGGTGGGGGGGGTAGTGGTGGCGCTACCGGGGGGATGGGTGGCATTTTTGGTGGAGGCGGTTATTATGCAAGTGGTGGTGATTTTGGTGGTGGCGGTAGGGGTGCAGGGGGTGCAGGGGGGTTTGGTGGTGGCGGTGGTGTTGATGCTACAGGCGGATTCGGCGGTGGCGGCGGCGGCAAATCCAACGGAGTTGGCAGTCCAGGTGGGGACTTCGGAGGAAACGGAGGTCAGGGAAATGGCGACCACATGTCATCTGCTTTCGGTGGCGGCGGTGGGGGTGGAGCTCTCGGGGCGGCCGTGTTTGTCCGTGAAGGGGGATCTTTGGTGATTAATGGCACCAGCATCGGTGGCGGTACCGTTATCGCGGGTTCAGGAGGCACAGGTTCATCCGGGGCCAAGGATGGCGGAGAGGGTGAAGCCCATGGTACGGGCTTCTTCCTGCATGGAACCACCCGTCTTACCTTGCAACAGGGAAGCATCAGCGATGCCATCTACGGACCGGATGCGAGTCTTCTCAAGAATGACACCGGCACCGTCGAGCTGGGCGGGGCGCTCGACCTCGATTCTCTTACGGTCGAAGACGGGATTTTGACCCTCGGGGGCGACAACACCATAACCAACGGGATCACCGTGGCCGGCGGCACCCTGCGTCTCGAAGCGGACGCGGCCGCCGGAGGGGCCACCGGCTCGATCACCACCACCGGGTCCGTCGTCGATTATGCCGACGGCATCGACATCGCAACCCCCATCACCCTCAACTCGAATACGACCCAACTTCAAGTGCTCACCGGCAGCGCGACGCAGTCCGGGGTGATTGGTGAAACCGGCGGTGCGCGTCCTTTGGAAAAAATCGGCGCCGGTGCACTCACCCTGACCGGGAACAATACCTACAGCGGTGGGACCTTGCTGAGTGAAGGCACCCTGGGGGTGGGTAGCAACACGGCTCTGGGTACGGGGACGCTGACCATTGAAGATGGAACCACCCTCAGCCAGACGGCGGGCAACAAAACCCTCGCCAATGATTTCCTGATCAACGGCGACTTCACCCGCAGTGTGGTGGGTGCGGCTAACAGTCAACTCATCCTCAACGGCACGGTCGATCTGGGCGGCGGCACCCGGATCGTGAATATGACCAGTGGAGATAATATACGTTTCTTCGGTTCGATTTCGAACGGGGGGCTCACCTTCTCGAATGCCAACAGCAAAATTTCTTTTAACGATTCGAGTGCGAACACCTACACGGGGACCACCACCGTCCAGAGGGGGACTCTATCACTGCAAAAGGATACCGGGGTCACGGCGATTGCCGGGGATCTGGTCATTGATGCCGGGGCTATTGTTGATCTTAGTGGTAGCAACCAGATTGCGGATACCTCAGCGGTGACCGTTAATGGTAGTTTCGGTTTATATAACGCCTCTGAAACGATTGGCTCATTGACCGGGTCTGGGACGATTTTTGGAGAAAACACCACGCTGGGTGTCGGGTCGGGGAATTTTTCGGGACTTATTCAGGAGACTTCAGGCTCCCTTAATCTCGTCAAGAGCACCGCGGGCACGCTCACCTTGAGTGGGGCTAACTCCTACACCGGCGGCACGGAAGTGAACGGCGGCATCCTCAACGTCGGTGCGGATAACAATCTGGGTAATTCCTCTGGCAGCCTGGCCTTCGATGGCGGCACGCTGCAAACCACCGGCAGCTTCAGCACCAGCCGCGGCACCACCCTCAACCCGGGCGGCGGCAGCTTCTTGACCGACGCCTCGACCACCCTGACCCACACCGGCGTGATCAGCGGCACAGGTGCCTTGACCAAAGCAGGCACGGGCACCCTGACCCTGAGTGCTGCGAACACTTATTCCGGTGGCACTGTTGTCCGCAACGGCACTTTAGAGGTAACGGGCTCGATTTCGCATACGCTGGCGGATATGACGGTCGGCGACCAAAGCGGGGACGACGGGTACCTGGAGATCAGCGATGGCGGCCTTGTTTCCAATTCCATCGGCACTGTGGGTAATAGCGCAGGCTCTGAAGGCACGGCGACGGTGACCGGAGCGGGTTCCCGTTGGAGTAATTCCGGTAAACTTTATGTCGGCAATACCGGCACCGGCACGCTCAACGTGGAAGCCGGCGGCGTGGTCTCTAATTCCGTCGGCTCTATTGGCAAAAACGCCGATTCTGAAGGCACCGTGACGGTGACAGGAACCGGTTCGCATTGGAATAATTCCAGTTTCCTTAGTCTCGGCGATACCGGCACCGGCACGCTAAACGTGCAAGCCGGCGGCGTCGTCTCCAATGCCACCGGCTATATGGGCTACTTCACCGGCTCTGAAGGTACGGCGACGGTGACCGGAACCGGTTCCCAATGGAAGAATTCCGGTAACCTTACGGTCGGCAGGAGAGGCACCGGCACGCTCGACGTGGAAGCCGGCGGCGTGGTCTCCAATACCGCCGGCTATCTGGGCCTCTTCGCCGATTCTGAAGGCACGGCGACGGTGACCGGAGCAGGATCCCAATGGAATAATACCAGCTTCCTTACTGTCGGCAGGAGCGGTACCGGCACACTCAATGTGGAAGCCGGGGGCTTGGTTCGTGCATCTGAAGTGCGTGTGGCTGATTCCGGGAGTTCCACTGGCACCCTAAACCTGAAAGGTGGCATACTGAGCACCGGGCAGGTTTCTGAAGGCAGTGGCAGCGGTGGAGGTACGGTCATTTTCGATGACGGCACACTTCAGCTTACCGGTGATCAGGCAGATCTGTTCAGCGACTTCGAAACCGGGGATGTTACACTGGATGCCGGTGGCGGCACCATCGATACCCAAGGCTTTACCGTTGGCATCACCACTGTTCTGGATGGTGTCGGGGGGCTTACGAAACAAGGTACTGGCATCCTGACCCTGACCGGAGGCAATACCTACACCGGGTCCACGACGGTTCGCAATGGCACCTTGAAACTGTCCGGGACGGGGGCCGGGATCAGCCATGCCGATCCCGGCTTTATTATCGCGTCGAATTCCGGAGACAATGGGACCGTGATTGTTGATTCCGGAGCGGATGTGACCGTTAGTGAGACAAGGATTGGAGATAGCGACACCGGCAACGGCACCGGAAAACTGACGGTGACTGGTGCTGGCTCCACCTGGAAAGTTACAGGGTATATCATGGCCGTTGGGGACGGTGATTTTTCAGCTACGAACTCCGGAACCCTGGAGGTGCTGGATGGTGCGAGCATCACCGTGGATCGATTCATGGATATAGCAAGGCCAATCAATTCGACGGGAGTTGTATTGGTTGATGGTGCGGGTTCCACCTTGACCACGGTGGATAGCCTAAATGTTGGATTCTCAGGCACAGGAATACTGACAGTGCAAAACGGTGGCCTGGTGGATCGAGGAACTAGTGTTCAGGGCGTGCGTTTGACACTTTTTTCAGGCTCAAACGGAACGCTGAACCTGAACTCGGGTGGAACAGTCCAAGCCAATAATATCTATGAGGGCTCCGGATCCGGCACATTGAATTTCAACGGAGGCCGGTTCCGGGCGACTCAATCGAGAAACGTCTTGGAGAGATTTGAAGCAGGAGACATTCAATTTCTGGCAAATGGTGCCATTATCGATTCCCAGGCTTTTGATCTGACCAGCTCCGCCATTTTTCAGGGAAGCGGCGGCTTGACCAAGGAAGGAACCGGAACCCTAACCCTGACCGGAGCCAATACCTACAGTGGGGGGACCACAATTGCGGAAGGAACACTGTCTCTGAGAAATAACAGTGCGGCCGGAACCGGAGCGATTACCACCACGGGGTCGGTTATTGATTATGCGGGCGGCGTTTCAATTGCCAATCCTATCACCATCAACTCGGATACGACCCAACTTCAAGTGCGCTCCGGCAGTGCGACCCAGTCAGGGGTGATTGGCGAAACCGGCGGTGCGCGTCCGCTGGAAAAAATCGGCGCAGGTGTCCTGACTTTGAGCGGGAACAATACCTACAGTGGCGGTACGCAGCTGAGTGCGGGTACTTTGATTATTGGGAATAATAACGCATTGGGAACCGGGGACCTGACCATCGGCGCCGGCACCACGCTTGAGGGAGACGGGGCGCGGCGGATCACCAATGATATGGTGGCGACCGGTGATTTTTC
>CAKZLZ010000036.1 GCA_937127435.1 uncultured Verrucomicrobiota bacterium
TGATATAAAGAAACAGGAGAGACTCGACGCATAACTTAAACTTGCCTCAACTTGGCTCCGCTTCCGGCACCACTTCTTCCCTCACTGACAGATTGATGGATGAACGATTTGATTATCCGCTTACCATTAAAATCTGTCTGCCGGATAATTGGAAACAGGTAAAGGCAACTCAAGGGGACCGTGAAATTCCATGGACATTGACATCTAAGGACGGGAAGAATTACGTCCTGATAAAGGCCATTCCGGATCGTGGCGCAATTCTAGTACAAGCGCTATAAGATCCCCCCGTCGACCCGGAAATCTGTAACCTTGCTGTTTACTTTGATCAACTGCGCCTAAGAAAGGGCTGAACCACAAAGTTTCCTCTTCACAATTTTCTACCTGCGCTTGCCGATCTTCAATCGTTTATTCAAAGGGAGGATGAACAAACTCGTCACCCAACAAAAGGCAGGGAAAGCCCAGGGGTATTGATAATAAACCGTGGTTTCGGGACCTGAAGGGATCTGAACATCAAAGATTTTGAATCCCCGAATATCTCTTTTTTTCAATTTGGGATCTTCAATCACGTCCCGTACCATTCCCCGGGTATCAATCCAGGCACTCACTCCTGAATTGGTAGCGCGCACCATGGGGCGGCGCTGTTCCACACTTCGAAAAACCGCGTGCGCAAGATGTCCGGTGCTCCCCCAAAGCGGATCAAACCAGGCATCGTTGGTTTGGTTCACAAACAAGTCGCTGCCTTCTTTCACTAAATCCGCAGACAGACCCGGCATCAGATCTTCAAAACAAATCAGCATGCCCAAATTTAAATCCGAACCCGGCATAGGCAACACCCCGCTGGATTCCCCCGGGGTCACATCTTCCGGCATGGGCGTGAGAGAACGTAGAAAAGGAAGAAATTTTCCGAAAGGCAGATATTCCCCGAACATCACCAAATGCTTCTTCCGGTATTCTCCTACCGTCGTACCGGTGCCGTCCACCATAAATACGCTGTTGTAATAGAGGACTTCCACCTGCTCACCATCGGAACGGGTTTCAAAATCCATACTCCCTAAAAGCAAGGGGGTACCATCTTTCACCAATGACTGCACCAGAGACTGGGTGGTTCGGCTGTCCCGGAGCATTTCCGGCACTGCGGTCTCCGGCCACAACAATAAATCAGGATTCAAACTCAGGGCCGCATCCGACAACTCCCAAAGCACCCGGAAATTTTTGAGCGCCAATTCTTCGCTCCATTTATTTGAAGCCAAAGGTTGCACCACCCCTACCCTCAAGGATCGTTCAGGAACCCGGACCAAGCGTCGAAATTCGCGGCTCCCCCATGAAAACGATGTGACCAACAACAAAATGGGCAAGTAGAGTTCAGGATGCATGCGGCGAGCCTGACGTTTGCCCATGCTCTCGAACAAGCCCATTATACTGAGGGCAATTCCCAGGTTCAGAGCCACCAACAAAAAGCTCAGCATCATCACCCCACCCAGGGAAGCAATTTGCATCAGGCTGTAGTTTTCCCATTGGCTCACGCCCAGATCATTCCAGGGAAATCCGGTTAAAAACCATCCGCGCACATGTTCCATGGCACACCACCAGCCGGCTCCCCCTATCACCATTCGCAAAGAGAGCAGAGGACGGCCCGCAGTCCAGGTTTTCATAAATCGTCCCCAAACCCACGCCACGGGCACCCAGTATAAAGCACAATACGCAGCCAACAGCATTGCCCCGGGAATGGTGACCGGACTCAGAAACCATAATGAAGGGATCCAACACACCAGCCCGGCAAAATATCCCAGCCGACAACTTGCGCTTGAATATAAACGTAAGGAAAAGAGAAACGGAATCAGCGCAATAAAAGCCAATTCCCCTTGGTTAAAGGGAGGGAAAGCAGAGAAGAAAAGCAACCCGGACAAACCGGACAGACCAAAAGCCAGAACCGGTTTTATTCGATCGGAGGCCGTTCCTGACTTCTGATTTTCCACTTCTGACCTCTTTATTGGCCGCAACACTGTTTGTATTTCTTGCCGCTTCCGCAAGGACAAGGATCATTACGTCCCACCTTGGGCATTTCACGGACTTGAGGCGTGCGGATAGACTGTTCCAATTGCTTTTCCATCTTCGCTTGTTGCTCGGACTGCTGACGGGCATTGGTGGCACGTGCCTGGGCTTCTTTGCCGAAGGCGGAAGTTTGGGAATGAGATTCCATGGTCTTCAAATTCTTCAGAAATTTCTCTAATGATTCCAAAGAAGTCGTGGCCCGGAACGCACGTTGGGCGACCTCGTCATTAATTTTCTGCATGAGGTCTGCAAACATGGCGTAGGCTTCATGTTTAAATTCAAGGATCGGATCCCGTTGGCCGTAGGCCCGCAGTCCAACTCCTTGACGAAGCGCATCCATGCCGCGCAAGTATTCCTGCCAATGAGTATCAATCGCTTTCAGCAGGATATGACGTTCCATGCTTTCGACCGACTCGGGCGGTTCAGACTCAATTTTAAGCGCATAGGCTTTTTTCACTTCCGCAATGGCAAGATCCGCATAGGCATTCGCCTCCAAAGGCAATTCCTTCAAATCATCCGGACGTAAAGCGATTGGAAAGGTAATGGAACACCAGTCGGCAAATTCGACCGGGGCAATTTCCTCTCCCTGCTCAACACATCCCTGTGCACGTTCGTCAATCACTTCGGATATCATTTCCAACAGGTGTGCCCGCGGATTGTCTCCGGTCAAAATTTCGGTGCGGAGTCCGTAAACCACTTCACGCTGACGGTTCATCACATCATCGTATTCCAAAGTCTTTTTCCGGATACCGAAGTGATACTGTTCGACCCGACGCTGGGCACGTTCCACAGATTTATTGAGCCATTTGTGCTCCATCACTTCCCCTTCCTCAATGCCCAGTTTCGACATAATGTTGGAAATCCGTTCCGCACCGAACAGACGCATCAAATCATCTTCCAGGGAAACATAGAAACAACTCATCCCCGGATCACCCTGACGCGAACAACGTCCGCGCAACTGACGGTCAATCCGCCGGGACTCATGCCGTTCCGTACCGATCACATATAAACCGCAGGGATTTTCTTCAATCCATTTGGCCAAAGTCATGCCGTCCTTTTTGTCACTCAACGACATCTGGGACATCACTTCTTCGCGGTCCATTTTAACTACGCCTTCGCCCAATTTAATATCCGTACCACGACCGGCCATATTGGTCGCGATGGTAATGGCCCCCGGCTGACCGGCCCGGGCCACAATGTCCGCTTCACGGCCATGGTTTTTCGCATTCAACACGTTGTGGGGAATGTTTTTCTTCATCAACAAACGGCTCAGTTCTTCCGAAGATTCAACCGTTACGGTACCCACCAGCACCGGTTGTTTGTTCCGGTAGGCTTCGGTGATTTCTGCAACCACCGCATTATATTTTTCGCGGCGGGTACGGTAAATACGGTCATTCAAATCCACGCGCCGAACCGGACGGTTGGTGGGGATCACCAATACATCCAGCTTGTAGATCTGCATAAATTCTTCGGCTTCTGTTTCCGCAGTACCGGTCATTCCGGAAAGTTTTTCATACATCCGGAAATAGTTCTGAATGGTTACGGTCGCCAGGGTTTGGGTTTCGCGTTCAATCTTCACCCCTTCTTTGGCTTCAACCGCCTGATGTAATCCGTCACTCCAACGGCGACCGGTCATCAGACGTCCGGTATTTTCATCGACAATCACCACTTGATTGTCCTGCACCACGTAATGCACATCTTTCTCGTAATTGGTGTAAGCGCGAATCAACTGGTCGATGGCATGAATGCTTTCGCTTTTGTCCGCGAACTCTTCCTGGGCGGAACGGCGGCGCTCCACGCGTTCTTCATCGCTCATCTCTTCGTTGCCATCCAGCTCCGACATGATGGTGGCCAAATCCGGTAAAACATAGGCGTCAGGATCCTGAGGCGAAATCGCTTCGGTTCCTTTGTCGGTCAATCCGGCATCGTTGCTTTTTTCATCCACGGTGAACAAAAGATCCTGGCGCAATTCACGGGCCAGTTCTTTGAAGGTTTCGGTGAGGAACTGGTCATTCACCTTTTCCAATTTGCGGCGCACATCATGATCTTCCAATAAGGAAAGCAATGCAGGGTGTTTCGGCATTCCCTGATGCACCCGGTAAAGATTTTTCTGAATGATATCACTGTCCTGTTCTTTCTCAGGTTTTTCGAGTTCAGATTTAATTTCTTTGATAAATCCATCCAACAATTGACGCTGCTCTTTCACCAGACGCTGCACCATCGGTTTAATGGAAAGGAACAGGGCTTCAGAAGAATGTTCTGTAGGACCGGAAATAATCAGCGGGGTACGCGCTTCATCAACCAGAATACTGTCGATTTCGTCAATAATGGCAAAATGAGGGCCGCGTTGCACCCGCTCTGCCGGGGTATAGGTCATGTTATCGCGAAGATAATCAAAACCGAATTCCGCGTTGGTACCGTAGGTGATATCTTCGGCATATTTCTCCCGACGCTCAATTGGATGCATACCGCTTTGAATACAGCCCACCGTTAATCCCAGATAATCAAAGACCAATCCCATCCACTCCGAGTCACGCATGGCCAGGTAATCATTCACCGTGACCACATGCACGCCTTTCCCGGTCAATGCATTCAAATATGCCGGCGCAGTGGCCACCAGGGTTTTACCTTCACCTGTGGCCATTTCCGCAATACGGCCCTGATGCATGGCCATCCCGCCGATCATTTGCACATCATAAGGAATTTCCACCCAGGTCCGCATGGTTCCGGAAACTTCATATTCCGTTCCCACCAAACGCCGACAAGCATTTTTCACCACTGCAAACGCTTCGGGCAGAATATCATCCGTTGTCTCCCCCTCTTTCAAACGGGCTTTAAATTCCGCAGTTTTGGCTTTTAAATCCGCCTCGGAAAGCTGCTGATAGCTCTCTTCCAGCTCATTAATCTGTGCAACCAACGGCTGTAACCTTTTCAGGTCACGGTCATTTTTACTACCCACAATCTTTTTCAGCAGCCATTTCATAGGAAATTCGTCCTTGGTATATTCTAAATTTAAGGACCAAGACCATAACTTGCCTCAGCGCCAATGCAAGCAGACTTTCTGAGCATTGATGGGCCATCATTTATTGAATTCTTACAAAAGAATACCTTATTGAAGCCTCTCAAACGGAGCATGGACAGATTTCATCGGCACACCGATGATCCTGCCAGAACGAAAAGACGTACAAAATGTGCCCGCACTCCGTTATATAATTATAAGCAAAACGGAGATCGGACACGTTTCATCGGCTCGCCGATGATCTGTCCGAAGCAAATAGGGGGAATTATTGACTTCCAGACATTTATAATCCACTTACCCATCCTCTGAATTTGTGCTTGTGCGTTGACAGTTCCCTCAGATCTTTCTATTTCGGGTCATGATCTATATATCCGAAGGCTCTCCCACTACCGTTTTAACCAACGACGACCTTCGTCGTCTGCTTTTTGATGCCCTGAAACAAATCGGCCCCCGCAAAAAGGTCCTCGCGGTTCCACCCGATTTCACCCGTCTGAATTCACAGGCCGGTCCCCTCACCTGCATGACCCATGAATATTATGGCGAAGCCCTGGTGGATGTGATGCCGGCTCTGGGCACCCACGTCCCCATGCCCGACTGGCAATTGGACCGCATGTATCCCACCGTACCCAAATCCCTGATCCGCGAACACGATTGGCGGAATGATGTGGTCACCGTGGGAGAAGTTCCCGCCGATTTTGTCAGCGAAGTCACCGAAGGCATCTACGAAAAGCCCTGGCCGGCCCAAATGAACAAAATGCTTTGGGAAGGCGGACACGACCTCATCCTCAGCATTGGACAGGTCGTGCCCCACGAAGTGATCGGGATGGCCAACTACACCAAAAACATCTTCGTCGGCACCGGTGGCGTGAAAGGCATCAACGAAAGCCACTTTATTGGCGCCGCCTACGGAATGGAGCGCATGATGGGACGGGCCGATACGCCTCTCCGCCGCATTCTCAACGAAGCACAGGACCGGTTCTGTCAACACCTTCCCCTGCTCTACGTTCTCACCGTGGTGGGCCCCGGAGATGATGGGAAATTGGTGACCCGCGGATTGTTTATCGGGGACAGCCATGACTGTTTCGAACAGGCCGCCGCCCTGTCTTTGGAAGTAAACTTCAACCTCTTGGATGAAGCGCCCAAGAAAATGGTGGTTTACCTCGATCCCGAAGAGTTTCACAGTACCTGGCTGGGAAATAAATCCATTTACCGTACCCGCATGGCCATGGCGGATGAAGGCGAACTGATCGTGTTGGCTCCCGAAGTTGAAACTTTCGGTGAAGACAAAGAAATTGACCGCCTTATCCGTAAATACGGCTACCGCACCACCCCGGAAGTGATGAAGGCCGTCGAAGAAAATGAAGAGCTTCGCGACAACCTTTCGGCTGCGGCTCACTTGATTCACGGCTCCAGCGAAAACCGCTTTAAAGTGACCTATTGCCCCGGAAAACTGACCCGCGAAGAAATTGAAGGCGTGGGATATGATTATGGATCTCTGGAAGAAATGTCCGTACGCTATCCCATCGATGAGCTGAAAGACGGATGGAATGAACGCAACGGCGAACGCTTTTTCTACATTTCCAATCCCGCGCTGGGACTTTGGGCCCACCGCGACCGCTTTTGAGCATTTCCGAATGACGGAAACTTCTCTCCCCGGCCCTTCCGATCTCCGGAAGAAATACCCCGCCGCCATGAAAGTGGCGGCGGGATTACATGCGGCCGGGTTTGAAGCCTATTTTGCCGGCGGATCCGTCCGCGATATGTTGCTGAACCGCCCTTCCAAAGATATTGATATCGCCAGTGGTGCCAGCCCGGATCAGGTGGAAGCTTTGTTTCCACATACCCATGCCATCGGCAAATCTTTCGGGGTCATCCAGGTGGTGATGGACAAAGAGGTATTCGAAGTTGCAACCTTTCGTCAGGATTTGGCGTATCAGGACGGACGCCATCCGGAGGGCTATGAACCCAGCTCCCCGCATGCGGATGCATCGCGAAGAGACTTCACCATCAACGGCATGTTTTTGAATCCGCAAACCGGTGAACTGATTGATTATACCGGCGGACTCAATGATTTAAAATCCGGCACCCTGAGAGCCATAGGTGATCCGGATCTCCGCTTTCGCGAAGACCATTTGCGCCTCTTGCGCGCCATACGTTTTGCCTCCGTTTTAGAGTTCGAAATCGAAGAGAACACCTGGCAAGCCATTTGTCGGGATGCGGGTTTGTTACGAAAAGTCAGTGTGGAACGCATCCGCTCGGAAATGGTGCGTTTGCTCCGGGAATCCCCCCGTGCCGGCGATGCGCTCACTTTATTGCGTGACAGCGGATTATTGGCCATCATTCTGCCTGAGATGTTGGATACAGTGGGATGCGAACAACCCCCGGAATATCATCCGGAGGGCGATGTTTGGAATCACACCGTTATGATGCTGAATGAACTGGACCATCCATCTGAAGAATTGGCTTTATCCATTTTATTACACGACATCGGCAAGCCGGCGACCCGGA
>CAKZLZ010000037.1 GCA_937127435.1 uncultured Verrucomicrobiota bacterium
TTCCAAGGTGCGGTTGTGTTCGACCACGGCCTGTTTTAATTGATTTTGAATGAGTTCTTCCAGATTTGCCACTGAGCGTTCGGCTTGTTCCCGTTCAAGCAAGGCCTGTACCTGATCAGCGCGTGCTTCACTGTCTCCGAGATCCTGCTGGAGCTCAATGCCGATGTTCCATTCGTAGTTGTCGCCACTGAAATCCTGACGGGCGGAAGAAAGGTCTTCGCCGAAGCCGGTTTTGTCGAGACGGGTGAAGAATTCGAGGTCAGGCAAGAGGCCGTTCCGGGTTCTGACCACTTCCAGTTCCCCCTGATGAAAGCGCGCACGGGCTTCCCGAAGTTGAGGGTTCAGACGGTGGGCCTGTTCTAAGAGCGGGGTGATTTCTGTGATGGGTTCGGCGGCCCATTCCAGGGGAGTGGTGAGCACCAGTTCTTCAGATGCTTCTCCGGTAAGGGACATCAGGCGTTTCAAATTCAGTTGGCGTTCCGTAAAGTTTGCTTTGGCATCAATCAAATTGCGTTGGCGGCTGGATCGTTCGGCCTGGGCGGCCAGTTCCTCGTCCGGTGCCAGCTGTCCAATTTCAATCCGCTGACGGATTTCGGAAAGTTGCTGCTCGGCTACTTCAAGTGCCTGACGGGTGATTTCCACCGCTTCCCCGGCCAATTGGAGTTGCCAGTACGCAATTTCAGTTTCGGCAATCAGCGCCTGGGTGTAGGCCCGAAGTTCTTCAATCGAAATCCGGGTGCCCAACGCGGCCTGCTGGATAGCGATGCGGTTGACCTTGCTTCCGCGTCCGCGGAGCAACGATTGGGTCAACTCCACTCCGGCACGGAGTTCCTGTTGGGAGGGGGCGCGGTTGGAGCTGTCGTCGGATTCGCTGAGGATCAATGCCACTTCCGTGCCACTGATAAAATTTTTGCTTACGCCCACTTCCGATGCGCGGCTTTCCGCTTCCACTGAAAAAACTTCTTCGGTGGAGCGGGAGGTTTCGCTGGAGACTTCTTCTCCGTATTCGGCGCTGCCAAAGATTTCTGAT
Source organism: uncultured Verrucomicrobiota bacterium (assembly GCA_937127435.1). GTDB lineage: Bacteria > Verrucomicrobiota > Kiritimatiellia > SS1-B-03-39 > UBA6053 > UBA6053. The sequence continues at coordinate 1,031 of CAKZLZ010000037.1, forward strand.
CCGAAGGCCGCTTGTTCGCGCAGTTCATCGGTGGCGGTGATGGCGGGTTCAAGCTCCTGAACCGCGAGGTCACGGTTTCGTTTTAAACTGCGGAGCACGGCATCGGACAAGGTGATTTTGCCGTCGGCCGGAAATGGGATATCCTGATCTACACCGGCGATTTGTATCGGGGAGGGCGGTAGAGGTTCGTTTTGCTTTTGATGGGCGCAGGCCGACATCAGCATAGCGGCACTGCAGCCTAGGAGGTAATTCTTCATGCGGATTTTTCCGATTTGCGGTGTACCAAAGAAAAGAGGGTGGGGATGATAATCAGGGTGATGAGGGTGGAGCAGGTGAGCCCGCCCACCACCGCCCGGGCGAGCGGTGCCTGTGCTTCCGCACCTTCTCCCACGCCGAAGGCCAAGGGCATCAGGGCCAGAATTGTGGTGAGGGTGGTCATCAAAATGGGGCGCAAACGACGTCGGCCGGCTTCAATCACCGCTTCCTGCAGGGGCATGCCTTTCAGCAGCAGTTGACTGGATTGATCCACCAGCAGGATGGCATTGTTGACCACGATTCCGCCCAGCATGATGCATCCAATGTAGGACTGCAGATTCAGGGTGGTGTCGGTGAGGAACAGGGTCACCAATACCCCGATGGCGGCCATGGGGACAGAGGCCATGACGATGAGGGGATTGACCAGAGATTCGTACTGACAGGCCAACACCATATAAACAAAAATCAGGGCGAGAAACAGAGACAGCAGCATTTCCCGGAAGGATTCTTCCTGTTCCTCATAGTTGCCGGCCAGGCGCATTTCGACGCCGTCGGGCCGGGGGAGACTTTCCAGAACGGTTTGAATATCCCGGGCCACGGATCCGTTGTCACGTCCGGAGACATTGGCCTGCACGGTGAGGATACGTTGTTGATCTTTGCGGGCGATCTCCAAGGGACCGGAACTGCTGTTGACAGAAACGATATTTCTGAGAATGACGCTGTTTCCGTCGGGTGTGGTGAGGGTCAGGTCTAAAATTTCTTCCAGGCTGCGTCTTTCCGCATCTTTCAGTTGGACCCGGATCGGGTAGGAGAGGCCCTGGCGCCTGTATTCCCCGGCGGTGGATCCGGCCACTGCGGTTTCAATAAAGCGGGAAACATCACGAACAGAAATACCCAGTGAGGCGGCTTTGGCGCGGTCGATGCGGATTTCCTCCTGCGGCACGCCGTCTTCTTTGCTGGGATTGACGTCGGTGATGCCTGGAACTTTTTCCAGCTTTTCGACAATGCGGTCGGAGAGTGCGCCCAAGACCTCTAAATCATAGCCCAGAATTTCCACGGTGATACCTTCGTCACCGCCGAGAATACGTTCCAGCAAAAACTGTCCCTGGGGGGCGCGGATGCGGATATTCATGCCGGGTATTTTTCCCTCCAGACGTTTGCGGAGATCATTTGCCACTTCGGTATTGCTGCGGTCCCGTTGGGAACTTGGGGAAAGGGAGATGCTGATGTCGGCGTTGGTGGATCCGCCGGAGCGAAAGCTGGATCCGATGGTGGTGACGGAAGATTGCATTTCGGGCACGGCGGGAAACACAATTTCCTCCATGATTTTTCCCTGCTCGTCCACCAAATCCAGGCGGGTGCCCACCTCCATTTCGCCGGTGATGCGTACCTCGCCTTCGTCACTGGGGGGCATGAACTCAGAACCCAATTTGGGTGCCAGCAGGCAGCTGAGTGCCAGCAGGACGATGGATAAAATCAGGGTGGGCAGTTTGTGGTTGAGTGCTTGTTTGAGCAGATTCAGATAGTTTGAATTTAACTTTTCAAAAAAGCGGTCCGAGGCGAGGGCCAGTTTTTCGGTGAAGGGGCCACGGTCCTGATGTTGCTGTTCCGGAGAGTGAAGCAGGCGGGAAGCCAGCATGGGGACCAGACTGAGAGAAACAATGAGTGAGCAGCTCAGGGAGAAGACCACCACCAGGGCCAGTTCCTGAAATAACAAACCGGAGACGCCGCGGATGAAGGCCATGGGCAGAAAAATCACCAGGGTGGTGAGGGTACTGGCGATGATGGCGCCGGCGACTTCGTTGGTGCCGTTGATGGAGGCGTCGATGGCGGATTCATTTTCTTCGTCCTGGCGGCGGAAGATATTTTCAAGCACCACCACCGATGAATCCACCATCATGCCCACGCCCAAAGCAAGTCCGCCCAGGGTCATGAGATTGAGGGTGTAGCCGCCAAAATAGACCAAAGCAAAGGTGGCGACCACGGAGATGGGAATCGAAAGGGCGATCACCACGGTGCTGCGGATATTGCGCAGGAAAAACAGCAACACCGCGATGGAAAGCAGTCCGCCGTAGAGTACGGAGCGGCTGACATTGGCGATCGAGCGTTCGATAAAATTTCCCTGGTTCTGAATCGGGGTTACTTCGATTTGGGGATAGTCGCGGTTGATTTTATCAATTTCTTCCAGAATGCCCTGGGCAACTTCCACGGTGTTGGCATCGGCCTGTTTACGGATGGCGACCCGGATCCCCAGTCCGCGGTTTACCCGAATGATACGGGTTTTGCGTTGGTAGCTGTCTTCAATTTCCGCCAGGTCTCCAATGGTAACCGGGGTGCCGTTTTTCAGGCTGACCACGGTATCTTTGATTTCCTGGAGGGAGGCGAACTCGGAAGGGGCCCGCAAGGAAATTTCGTATCGGCCCTGTTCAATTTTTCCGGCGGGCAGATCGAGATTGGCTTCGCGGACGGCCGTGAGGATTTCATCGAGGGAAATATTAAAAGATTTGATTTTCTCGGGGATGAGTTCGATGCGGAGTTCGCGGGAATAGCTGCCCCAGGTATCCACTTGGGCCACGCCGGGAATCCGTGAAAAGCGGAAGCGGAGTTGGTTTTCTATCAGGTCGGTTAATTCCACCGGATCCAATTCACTGATGACACCCAATACCACCACCGGGTAACTGTTGACGTCGAATTTACTGATACGGGGGGAATTGATGTCATCCGGAAGTTCGTTGATTTCGTCCTCAATGGTCGCCTTCACGTCTACGGCGGCGGTGTCGATATTGGTTCCCCAGCCGAAGGTGACCGAAACCCGGCTCCGGCCTTCGCTGGAGGTGGAAGAGACCTCTTCGACACCGGGGACGGTGGAGACAATTTCTTCGACGATGCGGGTGATCAATCTTTCGACCACCTCGGGATTGGCCCCGTCATAGTCTGTGCGCACACTCAGGGTGGGCAATTCAATTTCGGGTAAAAGATCGGTGCGCAGGCGGGAGAGGGATACCGCGCCTAAAATGACCACGATCAGGGTGATCATGGTGGTGAAAATAGGGTGGTGAACGCTGAACTTGGGCAATGGCATATGGATTACTCCGGCGTTTCGGGTAGGGCCAAAACAGAGCCCTCGTCCAGCAACTGCTGACCGAGGGTGACCACTTGTCCGCTGATTTCCGGTTCGATGATTTGTACGCTGTTTCCATCCCGGATGCCCGGGACAACCTTTTGCCAGTGGGCGACGGCTTTTTCCGGGTCGACGGTGAAAATCCCGGTTTCATTTCCGCGGCGGGAAAGGGAATTCTGGGGAACCAGAATGGCATCCTCCACATGGGCGAGCACAATGGAGGCGCGGATAAACATGCCCGGTTTCAGGGAGAGATCGGGATTGTTCGCGATGATTTCGACCCGTGCCTGCCGGGATTCTTCGCGAAAGACGGGGGAAATACGTTGAATGCTGGCGGGAAAAGTTTTGCCGGGCCATGCGTCGGTGGTCAGATTAACAGCTTGTCCGACTTGTAAACGTCCGTAATCCTTTTCGGGCACATCAATGACGGCTTGCACGGGTTGGATCTCGACCAAGGTGAGCAGATGTTCCCCCGGAGAAACGGTGTCGCCTTCTTCGACCGTGCGGGTGGCGATGAAACGCTGGTTGTCGCCTTCGCTCCAGCGGGCGCGGATGCGGGTTTCTTCGAGTTGGAGTTTGGCGGTGTCCACAGCGGACACGGCCGCGGTAAGGTTGGCTTTGGCCACAGCCAGGGCGGAGCTGCGGATAAGAAATTCCGATTGGGCGCTGTCCTCGGCGGCGGCGGAGCTGATGCCCCGCTCCCGGAGTTGTTGCATACGCTCACGTTCCCGCTGGGCAATTTTCAACCGGTTTTCGGCTTCCTGAAGCTGGGCTTCGGCAACGGCTTTCTCGGCCTGGGCTCTCGCGAGTTGCTGGGTGAATTCATCCGGTTCCAATTCAATCAGGACCTGATCCCGTTGCACCGTGTCGGAAATATCGGCGGAGACGCGGAGGACGCGTCCGCTGACTTTGGAGGAAAGGCTCAAGGTTGCGGAGGGTTCCAGGCTACCGCTGAACACCCGGATTTCCTCAATGGTGCCGCGGCGGATATTGCCGACTTCCACAGGGACGGGGAGTTGGTTTTGGTTTCTTCCTTTTCCTTCATTTTTCTCTCGTTGGGAATACAGTTTCCAGCCTACGGAAATCACGATTAAGAGAAGAAGTGCGGGAAGGAGTTTATTTGTAAATCCTTTCATATTCTATCCATTCAGTGTTTAGGGTTGCTTGGATGTAAACCCGAAATTTGACAAAGGCAAGAAATCCAACGCTGGATTCCGTGAGGATTCGGTTATTTTGAGGGCAGGTGGGAAGGGCCGGAGGACGACTTGATCCGTGAACAGATATGTCGGAGTGAAGAAGGGTTTCTTACCGAAAAAGGGTTACGGATGGATGCAACGCCGTTGGCGTAGGGTCTTTTTGGGGTGGGGGACCCGGGGTAGATTCGTCCCTCATCAACCCCGGGCTGTTGGATGTAACGCCGTTGGCGTAGTTTTGGATTTGAAATCGATATCCCAATTGAATACGGGTCCTCGCTGGCCAGACAACAAAAGCCGTTTCGATTGTAAGTTTAGTTTGGGGGTGGGTTGGAGATACGCCAAAGGCGTTCAATCAGATAGCCCAGGGTTGGCGAGGGACGAGGCTACCCTGGGTATTTTAGATTTATATGATCTACGCCAAAGGCGTTGTTCTGCCAAAAAATCTGGAAATTCGCTTGTTGTCTAAAAGATGCTGTCCCAGCATAGGTCTATGCCGCAATCCTTCTCGCATGTGATCATTCATACCGTTTTTTCGACTAAAAACCGGGTGCCATATTTGCAGGATATCGATATTCGAAATGAAACCTTTAAATTTCTAGGCGGGGTTTCTAAAACATTGGATTGCCAACCTTTTTTGGTCGGCGGGCATGTAGACCATGTTCATTTACTCACGGCGCTTTCCCGAACGGTATCGCAGGCGGATTTTGTAAAAGAAATAAAACGTCAAAGCAGCATTTGGTTTTCAGAAAAATGGTCTTTGGGTGAATTCAGTTGGCAAAAAGGTTATGGGATCTTTTCGGTTTCTGAGAGCAAAGTGTCGGATGTGAAATGTTATATTGAGCATCAGGATGCTCATCACCAGACGATATCGTTCCAGGATGAATACAGAAAGTTTTTGCATACCCATAATGTTCCGTTTGATGAGAAGTATGTATGGGACTAAGGATGGGGATGGATACAACGCCGTTGGCGTAGCATTGGATTCGAAATCGGAATCTTGCAATCGCAATCGGAAAATCCATAACCCGCGACCGGGCCAGCGCCACCCCGCCAACATAATCTATTTCGATCCCGGTTCGGCAAAAAAAATACCCGCCGGGATCCGGGGATCCGCTGCGGGCAAGTGGGTGGGGAGAGCTTCCTCTTCTTTTTACAGAGGAGGAGAGACGGTGATCGGACTCTCCAGTTTGAGTGGAACTATTTCAGGTTTCTGAGGGATGTCCGGTGCATCAATTTTTCTAAGTAGCATCGCGGCAGCGCGTTGACCGACTTCCTGTAGACGGAGTCGGACCGTGGATAGAGGACGGCCTGTATCATTTCGATTTATCCGACCGAATGCTATGAGCGAGAGATCTCCGGGAATAGAAACCTTCAGGGGTAAGGCTGCTGCCAGAAGGGGGGCGGCCTCTGCAATTTCATAACAAAGAATGGCGGTGGGCCGGTCCTGACTTTGGAGCAAAGTTGTGGACATTTCAAAGCGCTGATCCCGGGTATGGATGCTGGAGAGTGGCGGAATCGTTTTTTCAGGGAAAAGGTCTCTCGCTTTCAGGCCCGCTTGACGCATTGCATCCGTATATCCCTTCAGTCTGTCCCGTTCACTGTAGTGATGTGAGTTGTTGTAGTAATGGAGGTAGCCAATGTCCCGGTGACCCAGTTCCAGCAGTGTTTGGGTGGCTTGGAATGCGGCCCCGTAATCATCCGGATATACACAGTCGGATTCCAGTTTATTATTGGCGACCACGCAGGGGATTTGGTGGCGTCTGATGGACTGCTGAATATTCTCGGGAATGTCACCCGGATAGTGAATGAGCAGTCCGTCAGAGGAGCGCTCTTTTAAAACATCCGGAATATAGTTGGGCCGGGAAAGCTTGTCTTCATTCAGCCAGCTGATCTGCATTCGATATTTTTTTTGTTCAAGGACTTCCTCCATTCCGTTTACCATTTCCGCCGGTAAAAAAAAGGGGTGCGTGTTTCCCACCAGCAGAGAGGCTGCATTAAATTTTCCTGTGCGCATTGTACGGGCAATGGCATTGGTTCTATAGCCCATTTTATGAGCCGCCTCCCTGATTTTAGTGCGGGTAGCCGATGCCAGGGGGCAGTCTTCCTCCAAGGTATTCAGTGCCAAAGCCACCGTGGATTTTGAAACTTCCAGTTCTGCGGCTATTTGACGGATAGAGGGGTTTTGGTTACGGCGCTTCATATGTTTGATGACAGGAATAGGTACTTGTATCTGTCCAACCCGGGGTCTGCAAGTCTGCTACAGGGAGAATTTTCTAATCGAACGTAACTTTCATCCCCTGTTTGCTCCAGGAATCCAGGTTTTTCAGCAATAAGGAATAGTGGCTCACTTCCGTTCGGTTTTTCGGGTTTTCGCATAGGGTAATATGTAGACAGCCGTCACGGACGGAGCCGAGTCCCAGATAACCAACCTCACGTGGGCTCGTGCTTTGGAATTCCCAGGGAAACAGAGGTCCAAGGATCTCAAAAGAAGAAGGGACTTCAAGTAGCTTCCATCCACCGTAAATTTGTATCTCCGGTTTCGGTTGTATGAGTTTATTCGGGTGAATGCCGGTCAAGGTTTCGTGTGACTGGGTTGCGGCAAAAGGGCCTTTTGCAAGTACGGCGATGACCTGATTCCGGAGCGGGGGATCCACCAGTTCCAGCCCCGGGGGGAGGCGGTCGGGATGGTGAATGCAATCCGTATGAACATGCACGCTGTTAAAGCCGCTTTCCGTTGAACCGGGCAGAGTGCAAGCCGTAGCCGGTGAGGAAAAGAAATCGACCATATTCCCTAAAAGCAGTAGGGCGCGCGGTTCGTTTGTAGATATTTCTTTGGTGAGGTTGAGTGTTGAGATCAGGCAGGCGGGCCCTTCCCACGCGGCCTCGGCAAGGACGGAGTATTCAGGTCGTGAGGCGCTCATGAGTGACCTGAAATAGGACGGGCGCTGCGGTGTTAAATCTTTTTCGGAGGAATAACCGGTGTCGGCATCTATAGCGGTTACGTCCATACCCGCACCTACGCCCTGAATAGATTTGGGCACGTCCTGCAAGGGTACCCCGGGAAAGAGCATCACGGCATCCGCGACGGGTTGTCCGGTCTCCGCACTTTCCCAACGCACATTTTGCAGTCCGTGTTTTAATACATGGCTTTGTGTATTCCAGGTGGCTTCGTGCGGCAGTAACAATTCAGAGAGGGTAAGATCTCTTCCCAGAATGGGTTTGAATTTCCATGTGGCGGGTAAAGGTTCCGGGAATGATAAGATTTCGATGCCGGGAATGGGGGACTGAACCTCCACGATGAGTAGGTGCCATCCACCGGCTTTGGCCTCCCTTATAATTCCGGGCTGGTTTGAAAGCTTCCCGCCGGGAATCAACAGCCAGGAACCTGAAGGAATTACTTTTATATTTTCAACCTTTTCGATGGGAAGGTTCCATTTGCGGAAAAGGTTCGCATAGGCGGTGGTTTCTTCCGACGCATACACATAAACGGTGCTCCCATGCGTGGGGGCAGGTGGTGGTATTTTATGGGGAAGGGGATAAAACGTTTCTGTAGATTGATCAAGTTTGTTGCCGTCTTCCCACAGGGAAACCGAAAGTTCGACACCCTCAATTCCGAGGTCTCCAGGCAAGGAAAAATTCATCTCCAGTGTGAAGGTGCTGCAGGGGGCAATTTTCACAGGCTGCGTATAAGACAACCTGCGCCCTGCGCCCTGCAGGATCAGCTCTCCGTTTACGGTTTCTGTATGGTCATTTCTGGCGGAGATATGAACCGAATATTTTCCGGATGAAGCATCCATTTGCAAATCACGCCGGATATGGGTGAATCCCACGCAATATCTTCCCAGCAGATGACGCCAAGCGGCCGCCCGCTTCCGATGAACTTCAGGTAAGGCGCCGGGTTCTGAACCTTTCGGTGTACAGACAATGCCCTCCGGGGGGGTGCCGGCGTCGTTTTCCCTGTAGGCGGATATGAATCCGGGCCAGTTCAGGATCCATTGTGCGGAAAAGTTGTAGGGGAAAATACCCGAGGCGCCGGCAAAGCGCATGGGTTCTATTCTTCGTTTCCAATTCCGGGCCTGCCGGGTGCAGTAGTCTTGGGAGGACTCATATTCCGCACCACATTCCAGGCGTTGTTCCGCTCCCCGGCTGCCAATCCAGAATTCGCCGAAAACCAGAGGTTTGTCACGTTTCCATTCAGCCAGAAATGGACGGTACGTTTCTTCATGATGCAGGTGGTAAAGTGTTGTATCTTCCCCGTGCGCTCCCGAGCACCCATCGTAACAGAGGGGGCGGGTGTTGTCCCATTTGGATATCATGTCCCCCAGGACCCTGAATTTTCGGGCCGTTTCTATATCAGGTGCGATGCGACACATTTCATTCTCCACGCCCCACATGACCACGCTGGGGTGGTGTCTGTCGCGGAGAATCCATTCTCTGATTTCAGTTTCGGCATTTTCAAGAAATGCCGGGAAATTTTTCAGGTACCCTCCATAACCGCGGGACCAGATAGACGATTGACTCTCCACCAACAATCCCACCTCGTCAGCCGCTTCGAAAATCGCGGGGTGTCCCTGACCTGCATGCACCCGGATGGCGTTACAATCGAGTTCACGCTTCAGGGTTTGGAAATAGATGATGCAAGCCTGCTTGTCCCAGAATTTGGGGCTTTCGAGGGCATGGGCATTGGTAAATTGGTACCCCCGGTTTTGAAGCAGATTGGATTCGCCCCGGAGTTGAACCGCTTGTCCGTTTAAGAGGAATTTCCCGTCTTTGATTTTGAAATCACGGTACCCGAAACGGGTGCGATACTCATCCAGCAGACGATTTCTTGCATGGAGTTTTAATACAAAATTGAGCAGGACCGGTTTGTCAGGGCTCCAGAGCGGAAGCGTTTCGGCGTCAAGATTGACCGTGGCTGTCTTCGCCTTTTCCGGGAGAGGGATGTTGCCTTGGAGGAGGGGAATTTCGTTATCCGCAAGCATGATTTGCCAGGTCATGTTTATGTCCGGATTCAAACCCGCTTGCGACAGGTCAACCGTGAGGCAAATCCGTTCCCGCGCCAGTTCCGGCTGCAGGTGTATTCGCGATATTCGAAGCGGAGGGAGTTGTTCAATTTCAGGTGTTTGCCAAACCCCGAGTCTTGCCGGTGGTTGTTCCATGCCGGTTTGCGCCTTCCATTTATCCAAGGGCTTTCCTTTTAACGCATAAGAGGATACCGAGACCGGCGCCAGAATATTCTCCTCTTGAAAAACAGATTGTTCGCCCAGCACATAGAGCAGGACTTCATTGGTTCCTTTTCGAATCCAAGGGCTAATATTCCAGCGGCCCGGACTGTAGCCCCCAATGTGAATTTCGGGTAGGATGTGTCCATTGATTGCGACTTTGACCTGAAACATTGCGGCCCCGACTGTTAACCAGGTTTCTCTTTCTTCCGGATCCGCCAGTTCAAATTCTTTTATCAGGAGGCAGGCATTCTCATGGGGGACGGCCTGTAAAAATGGAAGCTCTTGTTCTACCGTAGTGATCCCTTCCTTTTTTTTCCGCACCAAGAGGTCAAAATTATCCGAAGAGGTGAAACAGGCCTGCCACATTCCTGTCAAGGGGGTCAAACGACGGCATTCAGAAAGAGGAGGGGCTGAAATTGTGGACATGTAATAAGGTTCGGAGAAATAAATTTATACCGTTCTGTATTTTGGAAATTGTCATCCGGTAGGGATGGATTATTTTGATGATCCCGGATGATAAAACCACATCCTGATGGTGTTCGGAATATTACCGGGGCAACCAGAACTGGGCATTGGTGTCATTGTCCCCTAAGATTTCCGGGCCAAGTAAATCTGTATGGTTGTCATAGAACACCACGGCCGCTTTCCCATTGTGACGGTAAGCAACCGCTTTAAGATTGGGGGCTTTATGTTCCACTTCCCCCTGGTAGTTATCAGCCGAGGAACGTTGGATGCTGTGGGACACCGATTCCCCAAACTGAATGGTGCTGCTGGGGCGGGCAATTTCAGAGATATGGGTGCCAAACTTTTCCATTTCGCTCCAGGGGATGCCTTGATAATTACGCAAGGCAACGATGCCTGTTTCATTCATGCCGAATGCATTGTCAATCCGTGCATAGCCCTTAACGCTTTGACTGCGGGCGTAGCGGGCTTGCCGGGGGATGAAAGAATCCGGATAATGCGCGCCTCCTGAAAAACTTGGAAAGTCCAGTCCAAGTTGATCCCGAAAGTCTTCATTCTGATACCAGATCGTCGGGGATGCCGTCCCATTTTTTTCGTGAATAGGGACAAACCATCCCTGGTGGTTTGTGGCGTACAACATATTCGTGGCCCCTAACTGACGCAATGAATTAATGGCCGTGACTTTGGATGCGGAAACCAGTGTGGATTTTACGGCGGGGACAATCATACTTGTCAGCAACGCAATGATCGCAATCACGACTAACATTTCAATCAGCGTGAACCCGGATTTCCCGGGTTGATTTCTCTGGCGATACATAGCCTTTGGCGCCTTCAGGATCTACGGCGGCGCAATAGAATAATTCCCGCGAAAGAGGATACTACCAAGAGGAGGGAGGAGGGTTCAGGAACCGCGACGATCTGGATGCCGGCGGCGGCAAGCCTTTGCGAAGAGGTCGAGCCGGCCGCAAGATTGAGATTAAAGGAACTGCCGGAGATCCCGGAGAATTTTACATAATTCCCCGATTGTCTGGCGCCACTGTTTGTGGAATCCACCAAAGTAAAACTTCCGGTGTAATTTGGGGTACCATTTACCAGTTCCGCATAGTAGGTGGTCGCCCCCAGGGTCAGATCGAGTGGATCCGTGCCTCCGTCATCGGCGATCTTGGTTGAGGTTGTGAAATATACGTAAACATCATATCCACCCGCCCAACCCCCGGTTGTGGGCAAATTGTTCAGCGTGAAGGTTGACCCTGAATTGGGTTGAATGACTGCTGCCCGATT
>CAKZLZ010000038.1 GCA_937127435.1 uncultured Verrucomicrobiota bacterium
GGCCTGGCGGACTTCAGGGCGCTTGTTACGTCCCTTGCGGGATATCCAGGACGGGGTTCGTGCGATGCGGGCGGGTGAAATGGATTTGCGTTTGCAGGTTGGAGGAGAGCAGGACGAACTGGCATATTTGGCCGAAAGTTTGAATGAGGCCTTTGATGCGCACAGGGATGCACAACGGCGGCTGGATGATTTTGCTTCAAATGTTTCCCATCAATTGCGCACCCCCCTGACCTCGATACGGGCCACCGGACAAGTATGTCTTGATCAGGAGCGGGACCCCGAGGCCTATTGTGAATGCATCGGCAGTATGTTGGAGGCTTCGGAGCGGCTGACCCATATGGTGGACCAATTGTTGCAACTGGCCCGAATTTCAGGGCGGGATGCTGATCAGCAGGATTGGCCGTGGGTAGACTTGACTGAGCTCATTCCGGAAGTTTGCGTGCCGTTTGCAGAGTTGGCACATGACCGGGGTGCAGAATGGGAAATACAGTTTCCCACAGAACCTTTAATGATTCGGGGCAATGCCGTTTGGTTGCGGGAGGCCATGTCAAACCTGTTAAACAATGCGTTGGCTTATACGCCGGATCCTGCCAAATTTAAAGTGAGTTTGACGGCAACGGACGGGTGGGTGTATTGTCGGATTGAAGACAATGGCCCCGGAGTGCCTGCGGAGCAAAGGGAACAACTTTTTACGCGTTTTCAGCGGGGATGTGCCAATCAGGATGGCGGCACCGGACTGGGTTTGGCCATTGTTTCTGAAGTTTTAAATCTGCATGGGGGCATGGTGAAGTGTCTGGAGAGTTCTTTGGGGGGCGCCGGGTTTGAATTTTCCTTGCCGCAAAGCGTAGATTCCTGATCGATTCCTGTTTATTTGTGTGTGAATGCCGTTTATAGGAAATGCATTGTATTTTTTTCAACCTCACAGGAAAAAGGTTATGTTTGAATCCATTTCTCCCGCCCCCCCAGATGCTATTCTTGGTTTAACCGACGCGTTTAAAGCCGATCCGAATCCTCAAAAGATTAATTTGGGTGTCGGTGTCTATAAAGATGAATCCGGCCAGACCCCGATTCTTACTGCGGTTAAGAAAGCGGAAGCCCGTTTGCTGGAGAAGGAAACCACCAAGAGTTATCTGCCGATTTCCGGTGCGCCGGCTTATGCGACGGGCGTACAGGAATTGCTGCTGGGTGAAGGTCATGCTTTGATTTCGGAAGGGCGGATTCAAACTGCACATACTCCGGGAGGAACCGGCGGATTGCGTGTGGGCGGTGATTTCTTAAAGAAATTCCGGCCGGACGCGTCTATTTGGGTGAGCAACCCCACCTGGGCCAATCACAAAGCAGTCTTTCAGGCCTCCGGGTTTTCGGTCAAAGAATACGCGTATTATGATGCGGAAAACCAGTCATTGGATTTTGATGCTTTGCTGGAAGCGCTTTCTACGGTACCCGCCGGAGATGTGGTGCTGCTGCATGTCTGCTGCCACAATCCCACCGGTGTCGACCCCAGCCCTGCGCAATGGGAAAAAATTGCGGCCGTGGCGGAGGTGGCCGGTTGGTTCCCGTTCTTTGATTTTGCCTATCAGGGATTTGGAACTTCGGTGGAAGCCGACCGTTATCCTTTAGAGCTGTTTGCGGGTAAAAACCTGGAATTCGGGGTTGCCGCTTCTTTTTCCAAAAACTTTGGTCTCTACAACGAGCGGACCGGAAGTTTTTCTATTGCCGGGCCGGACAAGTCTGCGGTGGCGGCCGCATTCAGTCATGTCAAAACCGTGATTCGCAGCAACTACTCCAATCCCTCCCGCCACGGGGGCGCGATTGTGGAAGAGGTGCTTGCGGATCCGGCATTGCGTCAGGAATGGCTGGACGAGCTGGATACCATGCGGGACCGTATTAAAGAGTTGCGGACCGCCCTGGTGGAAGGATTGTCTTCCCGCGGAATTGACCGCGATTTCGGTTTTATCGCTGAGCAAAACGGCATGTTTTCTTTCAGCGGACTGAATGCGGACCAGGTCAAAATTCTCAAAGAGCAAAACAGTATTTATATCGTAGGGAGCGGCCGCATTAATGTGGCCGGTATCAACCGCGAAAATCTGGACCCGCTCTGCGACGCGATTGCGGCGGTGATGGCCTGAGTTGATGAAAGCTTTTGGCATTATCCTGCTGGGAATTCTCTTTTCCCTGCAGCTTGCCGCAAGAGAAGTGGACCTGCGCCTCTGGATCTCCGGAGGAACGCAGGGACTGGTCCTCGGCAGCCGGGAATGTCCCGGCTGGCTGAGTGTGGCCCGTCAACTTGCGCAGGACGATCCGGAGGCTTGCTGGTTACATCTGGGTGCCCCTCCGCTTTATGATGCCTTTTTAAAAGTCGAGGGTCTTAAATTTCCTGATGTTTTGGTGCCGACGGAAGAGGATTTTCGTTTGCAGGGTTTGGGTTCATTGACGGACCCCTTGCTTCCTTTTACGCTTTTAAACATCGAACCTCTTCCTCAATTTCCGGAAGCCCACGTCCCATTTTCCTCGCAGGGAATTTGGAAACAAAACGACGGGGTGGCGGTTCATGTCTTTGCTTTGATTTCTGACAAAGCCCCGTTGCGAATACCGGCAGACCGGTTGCGTCCGTTGCAGGTCACGGATCCTTTATTGAGCTTCCGGGACTCCTTGACCAATCAGCCCATCCTTGAGCAGGTTTTTCCGGTGTTGGTGTTGCCTGAAGATGCGGACGGGTCGGAGTGGTCCACCCGTTTTCCGGAGATTCCGGTGTTGGTTATGCCACCGGGAGGTCAGTCGAAGGTGGTGGAGGTTCAGGAGGGAAAGCAACTTCGGGTGCAACCGGCCAAATTTGGCCGGTCCCCGATTCGGGTTCAAATTTATTGGGACACTGTGACCCGGACCTTTCGGGA
>CAKZLZ010000039.1 GCA_937127435.1 uncultured Verrucomicrobiota bacterium
ATACTTCTTCGATTTCAACAACCCTTTTAAATCCTGTTGAAGCCCCAGCAATCGATCGCGGATTTCATCCGTGATTAAATCGTCTTTCATTCTCCGGGCGTACTTGACCTGAAAAATCGCGTGCTCGATGTGTTTACGTTGCCTTTTCTCTTCGGCGGTTGCGAATGGTTTCATTTTTGAAGGATCTCAGGGTTATAGAATTAAACCGCAGACGGTTGCGGATTCACACAAACAGGAGAAAAACTCCAAAATACATCTGTGTGACTCTCTGTGTATCTGTGGCTCAACAAAAACCCTTTAATACACATCACGTTGATAACGACGATCTTTTTGCAGTTGTTTTACGTAGGCGTCGGCATCTTCTTCGGATTTCCCACCCTGCTCTTTTACGATATTGATCAGGGTCTGGTGAACATCATGGGCCATACGGCTTTCGTCGCCACAGACGTAAAAATGTCCGCCCTCTTCGAGCCAGCTGTAAAGTTTCTTGGCCTGTTCCTGCATGCGGTGCTGCACATAGAGTTTTTTGTTTTGGTCACGGCTAAAGGCCACATCCACACGGTCAAGCACACCTTGTTTTAACCACTGTTGCCACTCAACCTGATAAAGGAAGTCGGTATCGAAATGCTGCTCACCAAAGAACAACCAGTTTTTACCGCCCCCCTGCACTTCGCGTTCTTCCACAAAAGAGCGGAATGGCGCAACGCCGGTGCCCGGACCGATCATAATGACCGGGGTATCGACGGATGCCGGCAACTTGAAGTTTTTGTTGGTATCGACATAAATCCGGACGGTTTCGTCGAGGGCAACCCGGTCGGCGAGATAGGTGGAACAAACGCCTTTGCGTACCCGGCCATGCGCTTCGTAACGGGTCACGCCCACACAGAGATGCACTTCATCAGGATGGGCATTCAAGCTGGACGCAATAGAATACAGGCGCGGAGGTAGTTTGCGCAACAGATCGGTGAATTCAGTTGGGGGAAGCCCTTTCACCGGCCAAGTCTGTAATACGTCGATGATTTCGCGACCGTACAACCAGTCATTTAATCTATCGTTGTTCTCAATTAATTCTGAAAATTCTTTGCTCTCGGCCAGATCGGCATAGGCCCGCAGGAAAGGACGGGTCAAAGTGGTAATTTCGTAACGACCCATCAGCGCATCACGGAAACTTTCAATTCCGCCCGGGGTTACCACATCTTCATCCGCATTGGCACCGAGGGCGGTGATCACTTCGTCCACCACATCGGCATCATTGCTCGGCACCACGCCCAAAGCATCTCCGGGCTGATAAGTCAGGCCACTGCCTTCCAACAGCAATTCGAGATGCAGCGTTTCTTTGGAGGAACCTTTGCCGTTCAGATTGATCCGCTCCAGCAGAGGCGCGGCAAATGGATTCTTTTTACTGTACTCACTGGCAGGAGCCGCCACAGCTCCACCTGCAACCGCAACCGGAGCCGCGACCGAAGCGGCCAGTTTCGCGGAAAATTTCTCCGCAACTTCCGCCACCCAGGCTTCCGCCGCTTCTTCATAATCCACATCACAATCCACCCGGTCCAGCAGACGGGTGCCGCCGAGTTCAGCAAAACGGGTATCGAAATCTGCACCGGTTTTGCAGTAAAATTCGTAACTGGTGTCTCCCAATGCCAATACTGAAAAGCTTATGCCATCCATTTTCGGAGCCCGGCGACCGTTGATGAAAGCATGGAGATCCATGGCCGTATCAGGAGGATCGCCTTCCCCATGGGTGCTCACCACCACACAAATATTTTTTTCAGCTTTTAAATTCTGGGTTTTGTAGGTGCCCATATCCACCAGATTTGCATTTACGCCTTTGGCGGTCAACGCCCCCACCAGATCACTGGCAATCCCTTCCGCATTACCGGTTTGAGATCCAAAGAGCACCGTGACCGATTCCTGTCCCTGTCCCGCAACACTTGCCGGCGTGACAGCAGTGGCCGATCCCGCCATGGATGCATTGACTCCGGCCAGATATCCACAGAGCCAGGAAGCCTGATCCGGAGACAAAGTGCCCAGCAGCTCATTCAGTTTTTGATGTTGTTCAGGTGTCAAAGGTCCAACACCGGCAGCAAGAGGAGGAATGGTCATAAATTGTATACCCTAGTAAGTTGATAGAGATTAGGGGTTATAGAAGAATATCTGAAAAAGTCAAATAAAGTGGACCTTCAATAATCAGACCAGTGGGAAAGGCAAGTGCAATGAGGGTTCATTCAGGTTTACCCGGCTATGATTTCCACCTGGAGAAACATCTGAATAGGGCCGTACTTCCCATTGAAACCCGCCCCTTTCTATTTCGAACGGCTTACACATCGTAGCCAGGAAGCGATCCCTAATCCCGCTAGCAGAACCAGGCACAGTCGCTGTTGTGGAGAAAAAGATTTTGCAAATGCCCATATCCCCTGCCCCGCCCGGAGGTAGAGAAAGGTCGCCGGCAGCATGCCGATGAAGGTGGCGCAAACAAAGGTAAGGGGACGGATGCAGCTGAGGCCCAGCATCCAGTTGATCGGCGGAAACAGGTAAAAAAGCAGTCGCATCACCAGTACCGTACTGAATGCATGTGATTCGAGGCGTCGTTCAAACTTTAAAAGCCTGGGCGGGATCTTGGGACTGACTTTTTGCCTGAATCCGTATCGGGCCAGATAAAACCCCAATGTCGCCGCGCCCAGGCCCCCGCTTAGACAGACGAACATCGCCAGGGGCAAGGACCATACCGCGGCTGCGGGAAGAATAAACAGC
Source organism: uncultured Verrucomicrobiota bacterium (assembly GCA_937127435.1). Classification (GTDB taxonomy): domain Bacteria; phylum Verrucomicrobiota; class Kiritimatiellia; order SS1-B-03-39; family UBA6053; genus UBA6053. The sequence goes on from CAKZLZ010000039.1 coordinate 2,755, forward strand.
ACGGGCGGAATCCCGAATCCACCGGCCAACATCATACCGGCCACATAGGCAAGGACCAGAGGCCAGCCCTGGGAACGCAGGGCCGCAATTTCCACATTTCCGGGATGAAGATGCTGAAGCAAAAACCAGGAACCTAACAGGATTCCGGCCACGAGTATAAGGAAGCCCCCTCCTTTCATTTTGACGGCATTCATGGAAGCGAAGAATGGCAGTGATACCGCTGACAATCCAGCAATATATCCGACGCCAATTTCAAAGACAAATCATCCGGATGCAGGGAGATTCGCAAGGGCCGTCCTTTTGACGCCCGTCGCCGGTTCCAGCTATTAAATCTCTTCAGAAACAAGGCCCGCATAACCGTATCCGCCTCATATCCCAACAGCGCCATGCTGCGGAAAACCTTTTCCTGCGGAAACCAAACCCCGGTCAACGTTTCCACTGAACGAAAAGGCTGGTTCACCAAACGGGAAACCGGGAGACTTCCCAAAGCCCAGGCGGGCGGCACATAATGCGAGGGTGACGGCAGTCGGTTCAAGGCAAACCAGTCATAGTTTTTCTGCATCAAACTCAAAATTTCCTGTTCATTCAGGGAGAGATGCTCCGCAACATATCTGGAGAGGAACAGGCCATGCAATTTATGCTTCAGCGTCCGCCGGCGATTCACCCGGTGCGTCCATCCGTGCCCAGCCAACACATGCCCCTCCTCCACCCAGACCCGCAACTGGTTCAATTCTCCGGGCTGCCAGTCCAATCCGGGGATCACCAGCAACATCACCGGTCCCACGCCGGCGTTCGAAAGTTTTTCCAGCATGCTTTTCACCCGTGGCAGCGTCTCCGGCGCCAGGTCATGAATGGACAGATGCGCTTTCATTTTCGGCGGACATCCTCAATGATTTTCTGCCAGCCCTGCATGGTGCGGTCGTTCATATCCAAGGTTGCTTTTTGCGCAATCCTTGCATGCGCCTGCAATTCCTCCGGCGAGCTTGTTTTTAAACGGCGAATGGCATCGGCCACCGTTTCATGCTCCTGAATCACACAGAGGCCTTTGGCAAGTTCCGGCCAATGCAGGATTCCGCAATTCCGCGAAACCAGCATGATGCGTCCGCGGGCCATCACCTCCAACGCAATAGAACCGAATGATTCGTGTTCCGAGGGAAGCACCACCACATCTGCTGTATCAATCTCCACCAGCAGATCCTCCCGGGTCAACCAGCCGGTGAGAATAAGGTTCGGCAGCCCTGCCGCCTTTTCCTCCAGATTTTTCATCAAGGGACCGTCCCCGGCAATTCGGAACAGGGTGTCCGACAATTCTTCCGCCGCATCCGCCACTTTCATGACCCGTTTCTCTTTGGCCAAACGACCGGCAAATAAAACCGTTTCAATCTGTCCGTCGAAGGGTTCCAGGGGGGTGGCAACAATGGGCCGGGCAATCGAGGTGCCCATCACCTCAACTCTTTTTGCTCCCAATGAAAGCGCCTCCGTTTTCATTTCCCCGGTATTGACCACTACACAATCCGCCTGCCGGAACATCACCCGGCTGGCCCGTTTCAGATACCAGGCGCTGAGCCGTCCGAAACGTCCCTGCCAATAGAGACTGGCTAATTTATTCAGGGAAGTATGGTAACCGAAAATCATGGGCACTTTCCGGTAGCGGGCCACCAGCCGGGCCAACAGCGCAAAGGGTCCAAGCGTGGGAGCAATCAATACATCCGGCCGTTCTTTTTTGATCTGACGCAGGATCGGAATCACATTGGGCAAATACAAATTTTGGGAGTGATCCCCCGGCAAAGGAATGAAAACATTGTTCTTTTTAAAAATACAGTTGGCCCGCGCGGGAATCATTTCCACATGTCCCAACTCCCCTTCCAGATGCTCCATTAAATCATGATAGTAGGTACCGACCCCATTGCGCTGTGGAATCGCATCGGAAAGGATCATCACCCGGGCTGGAGACGTTGCTTTCATACGGTGGTTGTGAGCGTGGAGGGCAATTCCGGGCAATCCGCAATCAATTTTATGCCATCCAAGCCATAGTCGGAAAGTGCATAGCGGTGAGGACTGCGGTGGACGGAAGAACGTTCGCCCAGCGCCGGTATCCGGGCCTGGAATTCCGCATCGTAATTCAGATCAAAGATCGAGGCCAGCAGCTCAAGGACTTCCGGCAAGCGCTGTTTTAATTCACTTTGCTGTATCACCACCACCTGATCCGGCGGCAGAGCGGGAACGCATTGGGCCAGTACCCGGTAGTGCGCCTGCATGTTGAGACGCAACCGTTGGAGGAGTTCTTCATCCTGCGTTTCAGAAAAAAATCCCTGCTGGGCCTGTTCCGCGGTGCTGAGCATCGACGGCACAGTCTCCAAAGGACTCCGGGTGCAGATCACCCAACGGGCATCCGGGAAGTACGCGGGCAACAGATCCATCCAGGCGCTAAAGGATGCATTTTTGGAAAGCAGGATTTGTGGTCGTGGTTTCCGCTGCACATACATCTGCTTTTGCAGACAGCGGTAATAGAAGGCAAGCGCCTGCTTGCGTTTGGCATCGGACATTTCCTTACATCCGGGCAAATACTGACGAATGCGTTTCCAGGCAGGAAAGGCGATCATCCAGCCGGTGCAGGCAAACATTGGACTGAGATAAAAATAATCTTCCTCCGGATCCCGGAGGGAACCCGGATGGGTATCGGCAAAACGTTTTAGAATTCCTTTTTCCAAGCGGCAAAAAAGTTTTTTCAGCGGGGATCCACAACCCCGGTCGAGGGCAAGAATCCTGAACAACATCTGCTTTTGCAAAATCGAGGGGGCCAGCAGCAGTTCCCAGGCGGGGGCACTTTGAAAGTCAACCGATGCATCCGCCAGGATCCGGTGTAAAAAAGTGGTGCCGCTGCGGGGGGGACCCAGAATCAGGATCGGTTTTTCGATCCGCAACTTGCGGGCGGATGAAAACAGAAGTTCATCCAAAAGCAGACAAATCCAGTTCCCCAGTTGCCAAAGCAACAACAAAGGAAAAGCCAGCAGAAGCCACCCTGCCCGGTAGAGCGTCCGTTGATAAGATCCGCGGCATAGCGCCACGGTTTCGGAGCTTACCAGCCCCAGGGCATTGCCCAAAGCCGTTCCTGCCGCCTGCCAAAATTTAAAGGGAGAAGGCCCTAAACATGTTTTGTCTGATATCATCGGAGGGCAGGATACGTATCAAATGTTACCGGCGTATTTATGAACGGTTAGAATTCAGACAGCACGGGATCATTCAGGGCGTGATTCCAAGCTGTTGAAAAACGCGCCTTTTCATTTCCAGCGGCCATCGTACCCTTTCAGCCCTGAAGGGGCGATTCTCCGAAGGCCGGGGCGAAAGCCCCGGTTGCATTTTTTAAAAGCAAGGATTGAGCCCAGTATGGGCGGCTCTCATGCATTTTCGAGAGGAGTCCTGTGGGGACGAATGAAAACGCGCCGGTTTTTCAAAAATCTGGTATCACTCAGCGCGTGATTCCATCTTTACCCCCCTGTATGGCCTGCGTATTTTTCCTTTTCCTGCTTGTCAAAGGGAGGCTTTATCCCTATGAACGCGCCAGTTTCGCCACTGCGGAACGGAAGCGAGTCCGGTTCAGCCTCCCTGAATCGTCAAAGCGGATTGTTTAAAACACTATAAAATACGGAGAAGTTATGGAAAATAACGTTACTCTGCCGACCACAAGTCTGCAGGAATTACTTGATGCCGGTGTACATTTCGGTCACCAGACCAAACGCTGGAACCCCTACATGGGCAAATACATTTTCGGTGAACGTAAAGGAATTTACGTCATTGACCTCGGAAAATCACTGGTTTCCCTGCGCATCGCCCAGAAATTTGTTTACGACACCGCCGTACGTGGTCGTCAGTTGCTGTTTGTCGGCACCAAAAAACAGGGCCAGGACATTGTAAAGGAAACCGCGGATAAACTGCACCAGCCCTACGTCATCCACCGCTGGTTGGGTGGAATGCTGACCAACAATTCCACCATCCAGGGTTCTATTGCCCGGATGAAAGAATTGCAGGCCATTGAAGACAAAGGTGAAATGGACAAAGAAGCGGGTTCTAAAAAAGAAGCCGCCCGCATGCGCCGTGAATTGGTGAAACTGCAACGGAACCTTGGCGGAATGGCCAACATGGACAAACTTCCCGCCGCATTGATTGTGGTAGACGTGGTTCGCGAATCCATTGCCGTTCAGGAAGCACGCCGTTTGGGCATTCCCGTAGTTGCGATCGTGGACACCAACGCGGATCCCCGCATCATCGATTACCCCATCCCCGGTAACGATGACAGCTTGCGCTCTATCGGTTGCATCATGAACCTCTTAGGTGAAACCATCCAGCACGCTTCCAACGAATATGCACGTATCGCCGCCGACGAAGCACGCAAACGCGCTGCCGCCGAAGCTGAACAGGCTGAAAAACGCAAAGCCGCTGAAGCTGAACGCAAAGCCCGTCAGGATGCTGAAAAGCTGAAACGCGATGAAGTGATCAAAGCCGCCGCTGCAAAACTGGCCGAAGAAGCTCCTAAAGCAGAAGCCGCGCCTGAAGCACCCGCCGCCAAAGAAGAAGCACCTGCAGCGACTGAAGAAGCCGCTCCAGCCGCTGAAGAAACCAAATCTGAAGGTTAATCCCTTTACACAAATTGATTAAATTAAGGAAATTGAGAACATGCAAATCTCTGCAAAACAAGTAAAAGAACTTCGCGACATCACCAACGTCGGCATGATGGAATGCAAAAGAGCATTACAGGAAACCGAAGGTAATATTGATAACGCGGTTAAACTTCTGCGCGAACGCGGAATGGCCGTGGCTGCGAAAAAAGCAGACCGTGCCGCCAACGAAGGTCAGGTGGACATCGCACTGAGTGCCGATGGCAAAACCGCCTCCATGATTGAAATCAACTGCGAAACGGATTTCGTGGCCAAAAACGAAAACTTCCAGGCATTCGTTCAGAGCATGGCTGTGAAAGGGCTGGAATCTGCCGACAATGAATTGGCTGCCGCAGAAAAAGAAAACATGGCTGTGAAAATCAGTGAAATCGGCGAAAACCTGATTTTGGCCCGTAACACCCGTTACGAACTCCAGGGTCCGGGCGCAATCGGCCGCTACATCCACCTCGGTGGTAAAGTGGGCGTCATGGTGGAAATTGGCTGCGAAAACGACGCCAACACTGCTTCTGATGCGTTGACTGAACTCGGCAAAGAAGTGGCCCTGCACATCGCGGCTGCCAGCCCGCAGTCTTTGGACCGCGACGGCGTAGACGCTGAGCTCGTGGCTTCTGAAAAAGCCCTCTTCGCCAAACAGGTTGAAGGCAAACCCGAGAACATCATCGATAAAATTATCAGTGGCAAACTCGAAAAGTTCTACTCACAAATCGTTCTGCTCGAACAGGGCTTTGTGAAAGATCCGGACATTTCCGTGAGTGACCTCGTGGCCAAAGCCGGCAAAGACCTCGGCGACACCCTGAGCATTCGCCGTTTTGTGCGCTTCCAGATTGGCGGATAACCCTCCCCCATTCTGAATGGTAAAGCCTCCACTCCGGTGGAGGCTTTTTTTGTGCCTCAACCGGAGTCCCGCTTGCGGGGCGAACGAAATATCTGAAATGAATCTTCCGATCGCCCCGCAAGCGGGACTCCGGTTTTTGAATTGAACCGAAATCCAACACAATATACGCCTTGACGTATATTCATAAGCATGTATACAGACGCCATGGAAAAATTATTGTCCGTGTATAAATGTCTGTGCGATGAAACCCGTTTGCGGATTTTAAATCTGCTTCAGGTTTCCCCTCTCTGTGTCTGTCATCTGCAACACATTCTGGATGTCTCCCAAGTGAATGTTTCCCGCCACCTGGGCTACCTCAAAAAACATGACCTGGTGGAAACCACCCGTTTTCAGAATTGGACCATTTATACCCTTCCCGAAAAACCCTCTCCCGAATTGGCTCTGAATCTCGCCTGTCTCCAGGATCTGGTGGGAACAGAGAAAGTTTTTAAGCAGGACCGGAAAGCACTGCAAAAATTATTGAAGGCCGGAGACCTCCATCAAATTTTATCCGAAGGCGGATGCAACATCCCCGAAACCCTCATCTCTCAAAAAGGCTGAACTATGAAATCTCTTACCGTATATGATCCCCCGCTTTGTTGTTCCAGTGGCGTTTGCGGACCTTCGGTCGACGACGAACTGGTTCGGGTGAATGCCGATTTGGAATGGCTCAAAAAACAGGGTGTGGAAGTGACCCGCTTCAATTTGGCGCAACAGCCCATGGAGTTCGCCAGCAATGAAAAAGTAAAAACGCTATTGCAGGAAGCCGGCCAGGAGGCCCTCCCCCTCATTTTCTTAGACGGACATCTGGTGGCCTCCCGCTTCTACCCCACCCGTGAACAGTTACGAAGCCTCTTTGACCTTGCATCCGATTCGGATTGCGGTTGTGCACCCGGAGGATGCTGTTCATGAATGAATGGCTGAACCAAGCCCCGCAAATATTGCTTTTCACCGGCAAAGGCGGAGTGGGTAAAACCTCTCTGGCCTGTGCCTCCGCCATCGCCTTGGCGGATGCGGGTAAAAAAGTACTGCTGGTCAGCACCGACCCCGCATCCAACCTGGATGAAGTTCTGCAAACCGAACTGGCTTCAGACACCCGTCCGGTCAACGGCGTTTCCGGTTTATCCGCTCTCAATATCGATCCCCTCGAAGCCGCCAGACGCTATCGGGAACGTATGGTGGAACCTCTCCGGGGGATTCTGCCCGAAGAAAGTTTACGCAATATCGAAGAACAGCTTTCTGGAGCCTGCACCGTGGAGATCGCTTCGTTCAACGAATTCACCGCCCTGATCGGTGACCCGGATCATCTGGCAAAGTATGATCACGTGGTTCTCGACACCGCCCCCACCGGTCACACTTTGCGACTGCTTTCACTCCCCGCCGCCTGGAATGATTTCATTCTTGAGAATCAAACCGGTTCCTCCTGTCTGGGACCCTTGGCCGGACTGAAAGAGCAACGGAAAATTTACGAACGGGCGCTCGAAGCCCTCCAGAATCCGGACATCACCCGCGTCATCATTGTCAGCAGCCCTGAAACCAGTGCCCTTGCTGAGGCGGCCCGGGCAACCAAAGAACTGCAGGCGGAAAACATCTTAGGATTGTTCCTGGTGATCAACGGGGTGTTCCACGCCGGTGAAAGTTCAGACCCGCTGGCACAAGCCTGGGAAACCAAGGCCATAAATTGTTTAAACGCATTGCCGGAGAATTTAAAAAGACTCCCCGGTTGCCAGCGTCCCTTCCGTCCGGGGGGATTAATCGGCCCGGCGGCCCTGCGTGCGTTTCTTTCGGATGAAGCGCAAACGCTTCCCGAATCGGATGCCTACGAACTTCCCTCCCACCTCAACCTGCAAGAGCTGGTGAGCCAGTTTATTGATCAGGGGCCCGGAGTTATCATGACCATGGGCAAGGGCGGTGTCGGCAAAACCACGCTGGCCGCAGCCATCGCCCGGGCCATTGCCCAGGCCGGACATCCGGTACATCTTTCCACCACCGATCCGGCCGCCCATGTGGCAGAAGCCCTGGGTGAAGGCCTTTCCAATCTCGAAGTGAGCCGGATCGATCCCCGTGAAGAAACCCGTAAACACATTGAAGATGTCATGGAAAAGGCGGGCAAAGATTTGGACGAAGAGGGACGCGCCCTGCTGCTGGAAGAATTGCGTTCACCCTGCACCGAAGAAGTTGCGGTATTCCAGGCCTTTGCCCGCACCGTGGCCAAAGGCGCAGATCAGTTCGTGGTTCTGGACACCGCCCCGACCGGACATACTTTACTGCTCCTCGACGCATCGGAAGCCTATCACCGTGAAGTGCTGAAAAACAAAGGCGAATTGCCATCGGACGTCACCGAGCTCCTGCCCAAACTCCGGGATCCTGCATTCACCCGGGTCCTGCTGGTCACCCTGCCTGAAGCCACCCCGGTCCATGAAGCTCAACGATTACAAGAGGACTTGCGCAGAGCGGAAATCAATCCCGCAGGCTGGATTCTCAACCAGAGCCTGGCCGGAGCCGCTCCCTCCGATCCACGATTGCAAATTCAAGCCCAGCGGGAAGTCACATACCTAAAGGAAGCGGCAAATTTGACTGACAAACTGGTCATCATCCCCTGGCTCATCAATGAACCTGCAGGTGCGGAAGGGCTCGATGCCCTGATCACCTCCGGCACCGAAGTCCCCGCTTAACGAACATCTCCCCCTCATCCTTAGGAAATCACTCATGTCTGCATCAGAAAATACCGGAATAAGTTTCTTCGAAAAATACCTTACCCTCTGGGTCGCCTTGTGTATGGCGGCCGGCATCCTTATCGGCCAATTTCTTCCCGCAATCCCCGAAGCTTTAGGCAAACTTGAATACGCGAATGTCTCCATTCCGGTCGCAATCCTTATCTGGATTATGATCTATCCCATGATGATGAAAGTGGATTTCAACAGCATAAAGAATGTTCGGAAAAACCCCAAAGGCCTCTGGATCACCTGGGTGACCAATTGGCTCATCAAACCCTTCACCATGTTTGGAATCGCCTGGCTTTTCTTCTACGTGATTTTCAAAAATTACATCTCCCCTGAGCTTGCCAAAGATTATCTTGCCGGTGCGGTGCTCTTAGGGGCGGCCCCCTGCACCGCCATGGTCTTTGTGTGGAGTCACCTGACCAAAGGCAACCCTTCTTACACCGTCGTGCAGGTCGCCAGTAATGATCTAATTATTTTGGTGGCCTTCGTTCCCATCGTTAAATTCCTCCTGGGCATCAGTGATGTGACCGTTCCCTGGGACACCCTGATCCTTTCCGTGGTCTTATTTGTGGTCATTCCCTTAACCGCAGGGGCTCTCACCCGTGGACACATGATCAAAACCAAGGGAAAAGCGTATTTCGAAGACACTTTTCTTCCAAAATTCGGCAACACCACCATTATTGGACTGCTGTTAACCCTGGTCATTATCTTCTCCTTTCAAGGAGCGGTCATCATCGCAAACCCCTTCCATATTGGGCTGATCGCAGTGCCCTTGATTCTTCAGACCGTACTGATCTTCTTCGTCGCCTATCTGGCCGCCCGCGCCTTAAAACTTCCCCATGACATCGCGGCTCCGGCCGGAATGATCGGGGCTTCGAACTTTTTCGAATTGGCCGTCGCCGTGGCGATCGCCGTATTCGGCACCACCTCTCCGGTCGCCTTGGCGACCATTGTGGGAGTTTTGGTAGAAGTACCGGTGATGCTCGCCCTGGTTCGCTTTGCCAACCGAACCACGCCCTGGTTCAAAAACAACAGCCCCACCGCTTAAACAAATTACTTCTACCCTAAAAATATCATGTCTAAAAAAATAAGTTTACTCTATCTCTGCACCGGAAACTCCTGCCGAAGTCAAATGGCGGAAGGCTGGACCCGGGCCCTGAAGGGAGGTCTCATCGAGGTCTACTCCGCCGGCATCGAAACCCACGGACTGAACCCGAATGCAGTCAAGGTCATGGCGGAAGTCGGAGTGGATATCACCGGTCAAAAATCCCAACACATCGACGAATTCAAAGATATCCAAATCGATTACGTGATCACCGTGTGCGCGCACGCCCACGAAACCTGTCCCTTTTTCCCTGGCGAAGCAAAAGTACTTCACGTGGGATTTGATGATCCCCCGAAGCTGTCTCCTCCCGACGCAACGGAAGAAGTAAAGCTCGACGGATTCCGCCGGGTAAGGGATGAGATCAAGGCCTTTGTGGAAACCTTGCCGGACTTCCTCGAGCAATAAATACCATCTGTTGTGGAAAGCGGACGCTTTAACTGTTGTGGAATGCGGCCGCTTGCTGCCGCTTTAACTGTTTTGGAGTGCGGTCACTTGCTGCCGCTTTAACTGTTGTGGAGTGCGGCCGCTTGCTGCCGCTTTGGGGGCGAAGGAGCTTGCTCCAAGGGGGGACGAAGCAAGCTTCGTTTCAAAAAAGCGGCAGCAAGCGGCCGCACTCCACAACAGTTAACCGCAAGCTATACATCAAAATCATCCGGTTCATTGACGGTATCATATGGATAAGAAGCCACCTTATTTTGAAAGACTCCAGGAGTATTCTTTTTAAACCAGCTTGCAGAACAAAAGGGATAGCGGCCCGCATCCTGCACCAACCCATGCTTCACGGGATTGTTCATTACATAATTTAAACGTGCATAATAACTGTTATCATAACTGATGCATTTATCCCAAAATTGATACATCACTTTTCGACCCGAAAGCCCATCCATTTTATTCAAAGCAATCGCAAGTTTACTATGGAGCCCCTTCACCCATAAACCGATATTTCCGTCTTCAGGTGACATCATTACCACGTGATAATGGTTGGAAAAACAAGCCCAGGCATGTGGTGTCCATCCATTTTCCTCCATTCTTTCCAACAAAAGATTTTGCATCAGCGCGAGCAGCTCTTCATCATAAAAAAACAAACCCTTCCCCAATGTGGCCCCGGTAATCATATGGACGGAATTGGGGACAAATCGATGAAGCGGTGCATGATGCCAATATGGATTTTTCATAAGTCTACCGGTTAGATTTTTTCAACAAACGGTTGTGGAGTGCGGCAGCTTGCTGCCGCTTTGGGGGCGAAGGAGCTTGCTCCGAGGGGGAACGAAGCAAGCTTCGTTTCAAAAAAGCGGCAGCAAGCGGCCGCACTCCACACGAATAGAATACGCAGAACATGCGGACCTCTCACAACTGAAAATCCTCATGGAACTGCAACAGCCCCTGCTTCCGCAGTCCCCCTTTGTACAGGCGGGGATGTTGATCCGGACCGAAGAGCATGGCTGCGGTATGCCGGCTCTTGGAGTTAAACGCCTCATCGGGCAGATGATTCCAAAGGTCGGGGTCCGGTAAAATTTTACCACTGCAAATCCGCCAGGGCAGAACGGCATTCAAAAACAAAGTCCCCGCCCGCACCGGGCCCACCAATTGAGCCGATTCGGATTCAATTTGGGGCGAAGACACTTTAAGTATTTTCAGACAGCTGCGCACCCACTCTTTTTCTGACTGCGCCGGATCCAATTCAAACAGTTCGGATATGGCATCTGCACCGGACACCCAATGCGCCGCCGCCCGCAATCTTCGCAGCGGATGATTTCCCGGCCGGCAATGATCCAGTCGCCAAGCTTCAGGAGACAAAGCTTTGTCTGAAAAGTGATGCTGATGCGGCCACCAGAAATCCCAAAGCGGACGCACCTGCATCCAGCGGGGCAAACCCGGCACATCCGCGTCCACCGGCAACAGTCCACCGGCCCCCAACAACAATGCGTAGGTTTTATCTTCCCTCCCCCCTGCTAACGATTTCAGCATCGAAAAAGGAACACACCGCGCCAGTGCTTCCGACACTTCCGCATTGTTTTTATATCCTAACCCTCTCAGCAAACCGATATAAAGCGCCTGCTCTTCCCCCACCGCCTGCACCACCCGGGCCATGCGCAGCGATTTGCGGCGCAGGCGCTCCTGTCCGGCCGCCTCCAACATCGCCCCGCATTCCGCTTCCGATTTGTCCGCAAAAAATGTCCGTAAACCCGACGAGGCCCCCTCTTTCTGCCAGGGATAGGCCCGCACATCAATCTGGTCAAAAAAGAAATGCGAGCGTTGCTCCAACAACCCCCGCAGACTGATTTCTTCACAACCGGGAGGCAACATTCCGGTCGGCAACTCCCCGGGTTCATAACAGACATGCAGGCCCACCCGGGCATAACGGGGATCTTTCTGATGCCCATGGTGCTTCCAGTCCATGGGCCGGATGTGAATTTCCACGTCCCCGCGCACCCGGCGTCCGCCGATCTTCCATTCCGCATCCAAAAAATCCGGTCCGCTTTCCTGATTCCACTTTCCCGGATGCAACAACTGAACCGGCTCTCCCCTTTCGGTTTCCAGAGGATCCGGACGCAGGCGGTCATCAAACCAAATACAATGAAGATGCCGCTCGGAAAAGGGATCCAGCAAAGGTTCCGCCTCCGCGACCCTGCCGTTTCGGGCGCTGCATAAACGGAGGTAAGCCTCCGCCGACTGAAAACATTCCGGAATGGTATTTTGTGCGTACATACCACCCGAAAGCGGCGAAGGGTTCTTTTTCCGGAAAAAAGTTCAGGAAAGTTTTTTCTTCAGGCGGGTCCACACCCAATATCCGTAGATCAAGGTGATCATCACCCCTGACCACACCGAGATGCAGGCCCCCCACCATATCCCCAAATCAGCGGGGTCCATTTTTTTCATAAGCAAGGGCACCAACAAAATGGGTGCCAGCACCTGACGATACAAGCCAATCCAGATCGCGAACATCGGCCGTTGTAAGCCCTGCAGCACAGAGGTGATGGTAAACAAGGTCACAGAGGCAGAAAATACCAGCATCGATACACGTAAACAGCGGGCCCCGATGGCGATAACTTCGGGGTCATCGATAAACAGGCTCATCCAAAAAGGTGCAAAGATCCCCACCAAAGGTCCCCCCAAGATATAAATATATCCGCCATAGCGCAGACAGACCCACAACGTTTCCTGAATGCGGTCCAAACGTTTCGCCCCCAGGCTGTGACCGGTTAGCGTCATGGCGGCGGTATTTAATCCAATGGCAGGCAACAACGCAATTTGGTCAATACGCATTGCCGTACCGAAAGCCGCCAGTACCGGAGTTCCCAGATTGGCGGCATAGTAAATGTACAAAAAAATCCCTGCGGCAATGGTAAGCATATTGATCATGGCCGGTAGGCCTTGCCCCATCAAACGACGTTGCAAAGCCAGCCTGGGAATCAATCCAGACCAGGGCACTCTGGCCAAAACCCCATGACGCATGGCCATGATCCACATATAGATCACCGTCAATCCCTGCAGCAGCACGGTTGCCCGCGCGATCCCCGCAAATCCCATGGGTGCCACGCCCCATCCGCCAAACACAAACCATAAATCCAATACGATATTCAGCAAAAAGCCCACAATCAAAGAATCCCGAAACGGTCGGGTTTCCCCGTGCGCACTCAACATGCCATTCAACGCCGACGACAGGACAAAGCAGGGCGTCCCCAAAAAAATCATGTGCATATAAGATGTCGCCAAGGACAACTCGTCCCCTTTCACCTGCATCACTCTCAACATGTGAGGTGTATAGATCCACCCAATCGTACCCACGACCAAGCTGATCCCCAAAGCAAACAGTAAGGATTGAGCCCCCCATTTATGCTCCAGATCATGATCTTCCGCACCCAAAGAATGACTCATCAGGGCAGCTGTGGCTGACTGACAGCCATGGCAAACCGCAATAATTAAGAAAAATATTGGAAACGATGCACTCAGCGCCGCCAGAGCCGCGATCGACAGCCGCCCCGCCGCCCAGGTATCCACCACATTGTACATGGTCTGAAAAAACATCCCGGTGATCACCGGAAAAGAAATCCGCCGCACAAGCTGGGGAACCGGAAGATCTTTTAGATTAAGTTTTGGCGGAGGCATGAAAATATAGGATAGGCCCGGATTTGAAATTGGGAAATCAAAAGAGCACGTTTTTGGATTGGAATTACGTAGACGACACATAAGACCGGGCTTATGATTTTTAAAGACACGGAATACTCAGGATTAAAAAAACGATATGCGTTACCCGCAGCCGCATCCCTGACACTGATTTTTAACGCCTGTGCGCCCACCCAACCGGCTCCCGAACCCGAAGTCGAAGCCACTCAGGTTCCGCAAACTATCGAATCACCCCAAACATCCGCAGCCACTGCCACGCCCCAATCCCTCCCCGCCCCGAACGTCTCCCGGCGCCCGGCATTTGATCCCCACAACCCGGATTGGGAACTTCGATACCAGGAACTCTACGAGAAATTTTCCACAAAATTTTCTGCGCCGCCTTTGGGGAAAAGTGTCCAAATCGAACTTCAAAACGGCACCAAAAAGAGTGGTATTCTTAAAAGCCTCAGCCCCACAGAACTCAGCCTGGAACTGGGCAATGGGGAAATGACCTTGGCCATGGGTTCCCTTTCCGCACAGTCCGCCAGCCGGTTTTTTGCATCCGCGTATGGCCAGGAAAAAGCATTGGAACAGGGGCGACGGGAATATCAACGCTGGGAACGCATGCAAGCCTCCAGCCAGCCCGCTCCCCAACCGACCCAACCTGTTCAGGGAAACGCCACCCCCACCGGCGGCAACTCCGCATCCACTCCCGGACAAAATGGTGTGGATGTCCCGGATAACAATCCTACCGTTGGATCGGCTCCTAAAAATGAAGGCCCCGAGGGACGGGTCAAACAGGTTGATCAATATATCCGCAAAAATGCGGCCCTGCCCAACTCACTTCAGGTGAAAGCCTGGGGACCCGTTCAGAAAAACGGCAATGGCTATAAAGTTCGGGTACAATACAGTTTGGAATCCGCAGGTGGCTTTGGCCGAAGCCATGAGGACATGATGTTCTTTATGTACGCCAGCGGACGCGTTTACCGCAAAGCGGCGGTGAAATAGTAGTCCACGATCTCCGAGCGTGGAAATCAGAATTGAAAATAACGCGAGTTTCATTTCCACTCACGGAGTGAATGGACTACGGCTGAATCACACCCAAACGCTCATCCGGATAGGCAATCAAACGGGTTCCGTCGCGCGGATTGGGAATACGCCCTTCAAGAATAGGCGTCGTGGCCCACGCGCTTTCCGGTGGCATCTCTCTCACCATCAGCCGGTAACTCGGAGAATCTTTCCGGGTTTGACGTGCATCGTATAACAGACTTTCGGGGGCATAGCCCTCTACCACCAATTCCTCAAGTTTGACCGGAAGGCGCGCTTTGTCCCGGTAAAAGGTTTTGATGTGGCGCACCCAAATTTTCATTTGTTCCCCACTTTGCTCAACCAGGGGCTGTTCAGGATCCGCATCCCGTGCGGGCAAAGCAAACACCATCATCATCGGCACCATCACCACCCAGAAGATGATCGCCAATCCACCGGTAATACTTCCGGTCACCGCCAGACCGTACTCTTTTCCAGACGGCTTTTTCTTTAAGAGAAGCACCCCCATGATGAGCGAAACGAATCCCAGGAACACGGCCGGCAGCGCCACCTGCATCGTCGGCATCCACGCACGGGTTCGCTCCATCACCGCGATCCCGGGAACAAACAGGGCCAGGGAAAGCAATCCCAGAATGAAAGGCAGAGTCGGAAAAAATTTACGCGCAAGATTCATTTCCTCAGGCTACCTTGGCCAGCAGAGATCCGCAATCTGAAAATGATGACATCAGCAACCGGAGCAACAGCGACCGGAGGGACTGCGTCCCGCAGTCCAACAGCCATGGCCGCAATCCCCGTCACCTTTTCGCCATAGCTTGCAAAACTTCAGCCACCGGCAATCCCACCACATTGGTATAACTGCCTTCAATCCGGGAGACAAATCCCGCGGCCCCCGCTTGAATGCCGTAGGCCCCCGCTTTGTCCATGGGCTCCCCGCCAGCCACATAGGTTTGAATTTCGGATGTACTCAACTTGCGGAAAGTCACTTCTGTGACCACCAATTCTGTGAGGGCTTTCGAACCCGGACGTAGAATCGTAAACCCGGTCATCACCTCGTGCTGATCTCCGGAAAGCTGATTCAACATCTCCGTCGCCTCTTCCACGGATTCGGGTTTCCCGAAAATCTCATCGTCAAACACCACCACCGTATCTGCAGCCAAAATGATGGACTCCGGACAGCGCAGCGCCACCGCTTCCGCTTTGCTCCGGGAGAGTCGGCACACCAACGCTTCGGGTTCCTCCCCCGGCAAAGGGGTTTCATCCACATCCGCCGCTTGAACGTCAAAACGCAGACCTGCGGACTGCAATAACGCCGCCCGCCGGGGCGAAGCGGATGCCAAAATCAATTTCATGCCGAAGCGGCGTAGGCCCGAATGGTATTGATCATCGAATGCAGGCCATTGGTCCGGTTCATACTCAGATGGGACAACAACCCGATGTCTTCAAAAAATCCCAAGTCTGCATCCAAAATCTCTTCCGGTTTCCGGTCCTGGTAAATTCGTAACACCAGGGCAATCAGACCCTGTACAATCAACGCGTCACTCTCCGCCTGTAAATGCAATTTGCCTTCCCGCGGTTCCGCCTGCAACCAGACTTGGGATTGACAGCCCTTCACCTTGTGGGCGTCGTCCTTGAATTCCTCTGAAATAGGATCCAATTCCCGGCCGAGTTCGATAATGTGGGCATACTTGTCCTGCCAATCATCAAACATGGAAAATTCATCAATCAATTCCTGTTGGGCTTCTTTAATGGTGCTCATAGCGCGCAACATAGTCGGGGAGAACAGCATGTCAATTTTAAGGACACCGGAAACAACTTTAACAATCAATCACGAACCCTCCCTGATTCTGTATTGACATGAAAACCGAATACGGGCATGATGCTAGGTAATATCCAAAATAAAATGGCACATATGAAAAATTCTATTCACCCAATCCTGTTTTTCATCCTCCTTACATCTTTCACCGGTTTGTTAAGCGCCGCACCGATTACTTTGATTGCGACAGATGACAATATCGTAAACGACAGCAGTACGGGAACGACTTATGACCACACATCGACTCAACTGTACGTCAAACATGCGAACAGCAGTACTCGATCAGCCTATGTCAAATTCAATTTAAGCACCGTGATCGGCAGTATTGACCCGAGTCAGGGGGCCACCCTCAATTTGACATTTAAAGAATTAAATGGCGCAAGCTCAGGAAATGCAGATGAAACTTTTACATTTGCTGCACTGGAAAATACCGGTAGCCCCACCAACACAAACTGGACAGAAAGCACACTCAAATACTCTAACCGCCCAACCGGAAATTATATAGATTTAGGCTCGGATTACACATGGTCCTATAATGCAGGAAATGATACGCACAGTATTGCGATTTCAGACCTTACAAATTACATCCAGGCTGACAACACCATCACCATCCTACTTTCCGGCCCTAAACTGAATAACACCAGTAACAATCCTTACTGGCATTCAAGCGAATCACTCACCGAAGCCTACCGCCCCTCCCTTGTAGTGGTCCCCGAAGCCTCCACCCTGGGCCTGTTGGCCGTCGGTATGATCGCGGTGATCGGCGCAAGCCGCCGCCGGAAAGTGACGGCGTAAAACACCTACAACTCTCAAAAGAGCTCCCCCCGAAATCAAAGCGCCGCTTTGATTTCGGGGTTTCTTTTACTTTGCAGCCTCACCAGACCAGGTCATTCCCGTTTTCCAAAAATGCCACAAATGTACGTAAGCGAAAACCTGTTCGATCTACGCCAGAGTCCCGCATGTATGCGGAAGGGTTAAGGGACGTTTACGGTCCGGGTTCCTGAACCTCAGGCCTCCTGAACCGGGACATAAATGCCCCTTGTTGGCTTCCGCATAAATGCGGAACTCCGGCTTAAAGTGACTTACCGCCCGGTTTGAGACGCCTTGCGGATTGACCCCATCCCTCTTTTTTCATAGGACTTATCCATATGAGCACACTCCGTCGAAGTATCCTTTCCGTTCCCGGTCACCGGGTCTCCATGCACGAAAAAGCCACCGCCTGCGCCGCGGACATTATCATGTTGGACCTGGAAGACAGCTGTCCTCCGGCCGAAAAAGTACAAGCCCGGGAAACCATTGTCCACTCCATCCAAAATTTGGACTGGCAGGGAAAAACCCTTTGTGTGCGCATCAACGATTTGGCTGGACCCTTTGCCTTGCAGGATGTGTTATCCCTCATCCCCGAAATCGGGAATCAAATTGAGACCCTGGTCGTTCCCAAAGTAGAATCCGCCGCCCAGATGCATTACCTGGATCATTTATTAACGGCCCTGAATTGTGAAGTGGGTATTGAACCCATCATCGAAAGCGCCAAAGCCCTGCGGGATGCACCCGAAATTGCCGGCGCCACTTCCCGTAACCGCTGCTTGGTGTTCGGCATTGCCGATTATTCTGCCAGCATCAATATGCCCCTCAGTTCCATTTCCGGACACGGGGAAAATGACGGCATTTACCCCGGGGACCCTTTACATTTTGTGTACAGCCGACTCATCCTCTGCGGAAAAGCGGATGGACTGAAAGTCATCGATGCCCCCTACGGAAACTTCCGTGATCCCGAAGGACTCAAAATTTCAGCCGCCCGCAGCCGGGCCCTGGGTTTTGATGGCAAATGGTGTATTCATCCCGCTCAAATTGAAGCCGTCAATGCCGCCTTCTCTCCCACGCCCGAAGAAATTGAGCGGGCGGAACAGGTATTGAGCGCCTTCAAACAGGCGCTGAGCGAAGGACGCGGCGCTGCCGCCATCGGCGATTCCATGATCGATCAGGCCTCTGTCCGCATGGCCGAAGATGTGATGGCCCGCGCAAAAACCGCGAAGTAGTCCACGATCTCCGAGCGTGGAAATCGTTGTCCACATCCCCATGCGTAAAAATTTCGTTGGCTTAGACTTCCTCGAGGCAGGAAGTACGTGGGCGACGTAACCGTTGCACCAAAACGAATGTTCCCAGTGCCCCCGCGACCAGCATCCAAGGTGCCGGCTCAGGAACAACCGCAATAATTTGATCACGATATTGGTAAAGATCCACCGACTTCGTCCAGGAGCTTAGTTCAGGCAAGCCATTAATCTTCCGAGCATAAATACTTCCATCCGAATATCTCAGCGCCGCAATCATGATCCCGGCCAATTGATACTGATCGGTATCTGCATCGTATACAAACACGCCCCCTCCTGAATCTTTATCCAAACCTTGGGCGGTTCCCGTTGTAAGGATGGTTTGAAAGGTGTCAGAGGTGTATCCCGCACCGGAATAATCGGCTTCGAAAGAATCAATCGTGTTCTGACCCCACTTCATATTAGAGACCGATCCTTCATAATACTTTGTTTCAATCCCACTCGTAGAAACCGAACTGACATCACGGCCATTACCAATCATGGTAAGGTCATCGTCCAGAGACAGGGCTGAATCCACAATCGAAGCACCAGAGGCCGCAAGCGAACCCGGCGTCGTAATTTGGAACA
The DNA here is from genome assembly GCA_937127435.1 of uncultured Verrucomicrobiota bacterium. Lineage (GTDB taxonomy): Bacteria > Verrucomicrobiota > Kiritimatiellia > SS1-B-03-39 > UBA6053 > UBA6053. The sequence continues at coordinate 21,778 of CAKZLZ010000039.1, forward strand.
ACCGGGAATCAACACTGCTGGTATCCGGATTTTTTAAGGTAACCCAACTGGAACCGTCGATGGCGTAAGACGAACCATCATAACTGACGGAACCCGCACCTGTACCCAAATGACCTGCAGTTATAAACCATCCATTTCCAAGATAAACCGCCCCGCCGGAATTATAAACCCCCATGTACGACCACCCTTGATCCCCAACAGGGGCGGAATCATTACTATTGGGAGTAGCTGTTCCCACAAAAACTGCTCTTAAAGGCAACA
>CAKZLZ010000040.1 GCA_937127435.1 uncultured Verrucomicrobiota bacterium
CTTTTCAAAATTGTGTGGCCGAAGCGGATCTGGAGGGCGGGGCATTCGAGGTGGCCTCGCCCCCGGACCGCTCCGCACTGATCAAGTGGTTAAAAGAATGGAAGAAGCCCTTTGGTCTTTTTGCGACCAACGATCTGTTGGCCCGCGAGGTGGTGAATTGCGCACACGAGGCGAATATCCGGATTCCCGGTCAATTGAGCGTGATCGGGGCGGGCAATGACGACACCTTCTGCACAGTGGCCGGGCCGACGCTGTCGTCGGTGGACCCCGGCGCTTACCGGATCGGGTATGAGGGCGCGCGCCGGCTGGATCTGCTGATGAAAGGGGAGCCGCTCCCCTCGTATGGGGAACAGTTGCCTCCGATCGGGGTGGTGGCCCGGGAATCCACCCAGGCCGCGTTCCACGATCCGCTGATCGCCGATATCCTCTGCGTGATCCGGGACGAGGCCCCGCGTGGACTCCGAGTGACGGATCTGTTGGAGCGCTTTCCGGTCTCCAAGAGTTCCCTGAACCGGAAATTCCGTGAGGAGACCGGAAAGAGTCCCTCCGAGGAAATTCAGCGGGTGCGCTTAGAACGGGCGAAATCTCTGCTCCGGAATTCGGATTTGAGTAACGAGGTGATCGCGGTTGAGTCGGGCTATCCCACCACCAAAGCTTTTTATCTGGCCCTGCGGGCCAATACCGGCATGACCCCCCGTACCTTCCGCACGCATTTGGGCCAGGGTCCGCTCTCTCCCTGATTTATCCTGCGATCTCATTGATTTTATACTGGCTCTCTGGCCGCGGTTCTCATAGTGGGCAAGGTGGCTTAAACTTCGTATAAAATAAACAGGATAAAAGTATGGCTCAAGGATTGGTTCTTTTAGTGATTGGAATGGCGACAGTTTTCGCCTTTCTCGTTCTGCTCGTGTTCGCGATGCAGGTGAGTGCGTCGTTCTTTAAGAAATTTGCCCATCTTTTCCCTGAAGAGGAGGCGGAAACGGCCGCACCGCCCCCCAACCCGGCTGCCGTGATCGCGGTGGCGCTGGCGGCAATCCGTGCCAAAAAAGGCTGAACAATTTTTTAAAAACATAAAAGAAAACTCATGGCTAAAAAAACAATCCATATTATGAACACCGCGTTTCGCGACGGCTTCCAGTCTGTTTACGGTGCCCGCGTATTGACTGAAGACTTCCTCCCCGCGGTAAAAGCCTGTGCTGAAGCCGGACAAACGCATTTCGAGGCAGGCGGGGGCGCCCGCTTCCAGGCGCCGTTCTTCTACTGCAACGAGTCCGCATTCGATATGATGGACAAATTCCGTGAAGCGGCCGGCCCCGATGCCGACCTGCAGACCCTCGGCCGCGGGATTAACGTGGTGGGACTTGATTCCCAGCCGCGCGACATTATTGATCTGCACGCCAAAATGTTTAAAAAGCACGGCATGACCACCATCCGGAACTTTGATGCACTCAACGACGTCAACAACTTGTTTGACTCCGGAAAATCCATCAACGCGCACGGCCTCAAGCATGAAGTGGTTGTCACCATGATGGAACTCCCTCCCGGCTGCAGCGGTGCCCACGACGTGGCCTTCTACCAGAAAACCCTGGAAGAGATTCTCAAAGCCGGGGTGCCCTTCGACAGCGTGTGTTTTAAAGATGCGTCGGGAACCTCTTCGCCAAAGAAAGTCTACGAGACCATTCAAATGGCCCGCAAGCTCCTCCCCGGCGATACCAAACTGGTTTTCCACTCCCACGAAACGGCAGGGGTGGGAACCCTCGGGTATATTGCCGCGATTAAAGCGGGTGCAGATCAGGTGGACTGTTCGATGGTGCCAACCTCCGGCGGCACCAGTCAGCCGGATGTCGGTACGCTCTGGCATGCACTGCGGGGCGAAGAGTACGAACTCGATGTCGACATCGACAAAATGATGAAAGCCGAAACCGTGTTTAAAGAATGTATGGCCGACTACTTTGTGCCGCCGGAAGCGAGAGCGGTGGAGCCGATGATTCCGTGGTCGCCGATGCCCGGCGGGGCGCTGACCGCCAATACCCAGATGCTCCGCGACAACGGTCTCATGGACAAATACGAAGCCTGCATCGCCGCCATGGGCGAAGTTGTCCGTCTTGGCGGATTCGGAACTTCCGTGACCCCGGTTTCTCAATTTTATTTCCAGCAGGCCTTCAACAATGTCATGTTCGGCCCCTGGGAAAAGATTGCCGAAGGCTATGGCAAAATGGTGCTCGGTTATTTCGGGAAAACCCCCTGCGCGCCGGATCCGGAGATTGTCAAGCTGGCGGGTGAAAAGCTCCAGCTGGAACCAACCACCGCCAACCCGGTTGACCTCAACGATGCCGATCCGGACAAAGGGGTCGACGCGGCCAAAAAAATGCTCAGCGACGCGGGGTTCACCGATCACTGCGAAGAAAACATTTTTATCGCCGCCACCTGTAAACAAAAAGGCATCGATTTCCTTCTGGGCAAAGCCAAAATCAACGGCGTTCGAAAAGGCGCGTCCAAACCGGCCGCCGCGGAAGCGACTGCCGGGGGCGATGGCGCTTACACCGTAACCGTTGACGGCAAAAAGTTCGTGGTGGATGTCGCCGGTGACAAAGCAACCGTGAACGGCAAAGCCTACGACTTTAAAGTGACTGACGGCGAAGAGGTGGCTCCGGGTGACGCCGCCCAGGCATCCGCCGACGCCACCCTCGTGAAAGCGCAGGTTCCCGGCAACGTGATAAAAATCCAGACTTCGGTTGGCGATCAAGTGAACGATGGCGATGTGTTGCTCATTATGGAGGCCATGAAAATGGAAATCGAAATCAAAGCGCCGGTTGCGGGTATTGTAACCTCTATTGACGTCCAGGTTGGCGACAAGGCGGTTGCCGGACAGGCCATCGCTTCGATCAACTAAGGAGAATTTTCCTCATGTTTAAATTAAAAAAATTATATGGACTCCTCGCTCTCTCGACGCTGTTACTGGCCGGCGGAACGGGATCCTGCTATGCGGCGGAAGTCCCTGCAGATACGGAAACGCTCTCGATCAGTAAAGGGTTTGTGAAACTCTGGGAATCGACCGGCATCTACCGGTTTATGAATCCGGAAACCCCTGAAGAAAAACAGGCGGCCTATGAGGATGCCACCATCAAAACCGTGGAAGCGGAAATCGCCGCAGGGCATTTTTCCAATGTACATACGGTACTTGAAAAAGCGGCGAAGCACGGTGTAGAGTCTACCGTTATCGCCGACCTGACGACTCAGTTGCGTCTTGCGGAAAAGGAAGGGTACACCCCGCACAATCTGCTTCCGGAAGGTGCCGGCCAGTTTGTCATGATCCTGATCGGCCTGTTGTTAATCTGGCTGGCGATTGCAAAAGGCTTTGAACCGTTGTTGCTTCTCCCC
>CAKZLZ010000041.1 GCA_937127435.1 uncultured Verrucomicrobiota bacterium
CAATCCCGCGCCGAGGCTGAGTTTATTGATGCCGGTGACGCCGTCCTGATCCATGTGCAATTGGTCTACTGTGGTAGCGGAGTCGACGGTTACGGTGCGGGTGGAACCGTCGGTTACCGGAGAAAGAAAAGCATTATCGCCGGTTGTAGGCGCAACCCCCGTGTCCCAGTTGGCTGGTAAGTTCCAGTTTCCACTCGCGTTCCCGTCACCATTGCCGTCCCAGGTTGTGTCTGTGGCCTGCGCGGTTCCGACGGACAAAACAATCGAAAAAGTCCAAATCATTCTTTTTTTCATCACATTTTCCTCCAGATTATGCTTCAGCCTAATCACTTAGGTTGCGTCTGTTATAGTTGTTGGCTATAAAAAACCAACCTGCTGTTAAAAAGTCAACGCATTATCGGGGCGTTCCAGCTTAAAAATTATGAAGGTTAAAGGAGGCGGTGCTGGTCGCGGGTGGTGAATTTTGGGTAACGGAATGAGTTGAATCTACAGGTAAGTTGTTCTTCATAGTAGATTCCAATTGTGTTCATTGTAAATGATATTACAGTTGTCCTATGTGAGAGAGAATATTGAATGGAGTGCTTATGAAAAATAAAGTGCATTGGTATAATTTAAGTCAGATCGGATTAAAATTTCCTGTGTGGGTGATGTTAGCGGTATTATTCATGACCATCGGATTTGCCACCCGGTTCCCTGCCGTCACTTTCGACAATAATCCGGAAAACATGTTGGCCGAAGATGAGCCGGTTCGTCTTCGTCACGAGGAAGTGAAGGAACAGTTCGCCCTTTATGATTTTGTAGTAGTGGGGGTGGTTAATGAGGGACCGCTGGGGGTGTGGAATCCTGAGACGTTACAGCGAATCGACCATTTAACCCGCCAATTATTGAGTTTGCGCCAGGAGGATGGCAAACCGGTCGTGGATGATTTTGAGTTGCAGTTGGCACCGGAGGGGAAACGGGAGCAAATTTTGGCGGCGGCATTTAAACAAAATCCTGAGCGACTTTTTGAAGCGGATGGCAGCCCGGCCATTATCAAAGAGGAAATCATTGCGCCGAGTGTGGTGGATACCATAAATCAACTTGAATCCGGCATGTTGGATGTTCGGTTTTTGATGCAAAATGTACCGCAAACCCAAGCCGAAGCGGATGCGTTGTTTGTCGAAGCGATCGGCAATCCCCTCTATCGAAACACCATGGTTTCCGAAGACCGCAAGGCCTTGGGTATTTATATTCCAATTGTTGAAAAAACGTACTCTTACAATGTGTCCACTTTGGTGGAGACCCTGACCGCGGATTGGCCGGAAGAGGATCAGGTATATATTACCGGCTTGCCGGTGGCCGAAGATACCTTCGGGGTGGAGATGTTGGTGCAAATGGCGACTTCCGCACCCCTGGCGGGCTTGATGATCTTTCTGCTGTTACTGTTCTTTTTTAAGCGGCCAATGCTGATTGTGGCCCCCATGGTGGTGGCCATTGTCTCGGTGATCTGCACCATGGGCCTGCTGATTGGGTTGGGCTACGATGTGCATATTATGAGCAGCATGATTGCGATATTTCTGATGCCGATCGCGGTGGCGGATTCGGTGCATATCCTGAGTGAATTTTATGACACCTGGCCGCAGGTTCGCGAAAAACGGGCGACCGTTGTGAAGGTGATGAACCACTTGTTTATGCCCATGCTCTTCACCAGTCTCACGACCATGGCTGGTTTTGCATCCCTGGCGTTAACCCCCATTCCTCCGGTGAAGGTGTTTGGGATGCATGTGGCATTCGGGGTGGGGCTGGCGTGGATTCTGTCCGTGGTGATGATTCCGGCTTACATCATGTTGTTTGTCAGTGAAAAAAGTTTAAACTCAAAATCACATAAGAAGCAAAAAGCTTCCGGAAAACCTCATGATATCCTGGGGAGCTTTTTGAAACGGCTGGGCAGTATGTCGGTGAATCACTATAAATCCGTATTGTGGATGATGGTGGCCTTGTTGGGTTTTGCTTTTTTGGGAATCTCTAAAATACAGGTAAATGACAATCCCGTGCTTTGGTTTACCCCTTCGCATCGCATTCGCGAATCGGATCGGGTGTTGAATGGGCATTTTGGCGGGACCTATACCGCATACTTGACGTTGGCGTCTTCAGCAAATGATACACAACGTTCCCCTTCAGAAGAAATGACGCTTGTCTATCCGGATTTGAACACCGGCCCTCAGGAAAACACCTGGTCGGCTTGGATGGAGTGGGCACGGGCAGAGGATGATCAGAGTCAACAGCAGTGGGATCCGCTCTTGGACATCCTCGACGGTTTTGACGTGGAAGCTTTGACCGGTTCTAATTTAACCGCTGCGATCACCCGTTCCGAGGCTCTCCCTGAAAAAATCAAAGTTCAAGCTGTCGATATGGTTTCTGCAAGCGATGGCGTACAAGGAGATGACTTGTGGGGGTATATGCAGGATGCGATTGATGAAGCATTGGGTTTCCGTTGGGAAAATGCGGTCACCCAAGTACAGGCGGAAGCGGAAGCACCCGCATTTAAACGTCCGGATGTATTGGCCTGGGTCGAAAAATTGCAGGAATCTTTGGCCATGGGGCCCAGCGTAGGGAAAAGTACTTCGGTGGTGGATGCGTTAAAGAAAACCTCTTACGAACTGCAGCGTGACGGCAATGATGAGGATTATGACCTTTATTATCAAAGTCCGGCATCGGTTCAGGCGGCGGGGCAGTTTTATATTCAACTCTCCCAGATGAAGAAAAAAGATAGCTTATATCATCTGGTGACCCGGGATTATGAACAGGCCAACCTTTGGTTGCAATTGCGCAGTGGGGATAATCAAAAAATGCAGGACGCGGTCAATGAAGTGGAAGCTTTTGTGTCCGAAAATCCTCCTCCCATGGATCTGGAAATTGATTGGGCCGGTCTCACGTACATCAACGTGGTTTGGCAGGAGAAAATGGTGGGCGGCATGTTAGAAGCGCTCGCGGGCAGTTTTGTGGTAGTGGTCGTGATGATGATCGTGCTGTTCCGTTCGGTGATCTTCGGGGTACTGTCTATGTTGCCCTTGTTATTAACCATTTCGCTGACCTATGGCCTGATCGGTTGGGTCGGGAAAGATTACGATATGCCGGTGGCGGTACTTTCCTCACTGACCCTAGGCATGAGTATCGATTTCGCCATCCACTTTCTACAACGCGCCCGGGAATTGGTGCGGCAACAAGGTAGTTGGCAAAAAGTGTGGCCGCAAATGTTTGCGGAACCGGCCAAAGCCATTAGTCGCAATGCAATTGTGATTGCCGTCGGATTCACGCCATTGTTACTCGCGCCCCTGATGCCCTATAAAACGGTGGGTTTCCTGTTGGCGACTATTATGTTTGTATCCTGGTTGGCAACGTTGGTATTGTTGGCTTCACTACTCTGTGCCTTACAAGGCTTTCTATTTAAATCCAAATCCAAGGAGATCTCCTCATGAAGATACGCATTCCCTTCTATATGATTTTGTTGATTGTGTGCAGACTAAATGCTGCTGATGAACCCCTAACGGGAGATGCGGTGGCTGAAATGGCAGAGCAGGCCGCTTATTATGCCGGCGATGATGGCAAATCCGACGTACGCATGGTGATCACGGATGCCAATGGACAGGAACGTATTCGTGAATTCAGAGTGTTACGTTTAAATGGAGAGGACAACAAACAAATGTTTTTTGTCTATTTCAATGAACCCGCAGACGTTCGTGAAATGTCCTATTTGGTTCATAAACAGGGTGGGGGAGGCGAAGACGACCGCTGGTTGTGGTTGCCCGCGATTTCAAAAGTCAACCGCATTGCACCGGGGGACAAACGCACCAGTTTTGTGGGGTCGGACTTTGTCTATGAAGACATTAGCGGTCGCAGTTTGAATGAAGATAAACATGAGCTTCTATCGGAGGACGCTGATTTTTATGTCATTCGCAACACCCCAAAAGACCTCTCTAAAGTGGATTTCGCATCCTACGATGTCTGGGTGCGTAAAGATAATAATTTACCGGTCAAAGCTGAATATGTGGACGGGGAAGGGAAGGTGGTTCGCAGGGTGACCGCCGATAAAATTGAAGTCTTCGAGGGTATTCCCACGGTGACACAGTCCACGGTTGAAGATCCCCGCCGGGGAAGTAAGACCGTGAACACTTTCAGTAATGTTGAGTATAACATAGGCCTGAAGGAACGTTTGTTCTCGGAACGTTACTTGAAACGGCCCCCGCGGGAGGCAACTCGGTGAAAAAGGGCGGGGTAGCACTGTTTGCCGCTTTTTTGTTCACGGGGGTATATGCTGGTGAGTGGGGGGGCTTTGTCGAAGGCCGTCTCGGTACCCGACTGCAGGAAGACCCTCTGGAGAAACAAGGTTCGGTGGAAGACCTGCGCGCGCAAGTTGCGACCCGCGGCTTTTTGGGGCCTGCGGATTACGATCTCTGCGTCGATTTCCTTTATAACGGGCTCAACCCCGATTTAGAGGATGTGAACTTGGAAACGGGTAATGGCTGGTTGGATCTGCGCAGCGCAAATATCTTATGGGCCCCCGTCCCGTGGATGGACCTGAAAATTGGCCGTCAAACCCTGACTTGGGGAACAGGAGATTTAGTATTCCTTAATGATCTTTTTCCCAAAGACTGGGTTTCCTTTTTTAATGGTCGGGACATTGAGTATCTCAAGGCACCCTCGGACTCCGTTTACAGTGCGATGTATTTCGGGGATTGGATCCTGGATCTCGTGTGGTCTCCCCGCGCGGATACCGACCGCTACCTTACCGGCACCTATATGTCCTTTTACCCTTTTGTGTATACGGCAGACAATCCTTTGCCAACCCATCGGCCTCATTCAGGCGATGCCTCGCTCCGGTTAAAAACAACGTTTGGAGAAGTGGAAACCGCGCTGTACGGCTACTATGGCTTTTGGAAATCTCCGGCGGGCTTTACTGCGGAAGGGGTGGGGTTCTTCCCTGATTTGCAAGTCGTGGGAGGATCCGCACTCACTCCTTTTGCCAAAGGCATTGGCAATGTGGAAGTGGCGTACTATAATTCCAGTGAAGATTCGGATGGATCGAATCCCATGATCCAAAATAGTGAAGCCCGGTTTCTGCTGGGATATCAACAGGAACTTATGGCGGATTTGAGTATGGGGGCGCAAGCGTACAGTGAGTGGTTACAGGATTATGAGGCCTACAAAGAAAACCTTCAACCCGGAGAACCGCTCCGGGATGAATGGAGGCAACTTTTGACTCTGCGTCTTACCTGGTTTCAGATGAACCAAACTTTGATGCTTTCGAGTTTTATTTTTTATTCGCCGACAGATGTGGATGGCTATGCTCGTTTGCTGGCAGAATACAAATGGAGTGATACGCTCACCCTCAGTGCCGGCGCTAATCTATTTGCCGGGGAGTCGGAAACCTTTTTTGGCCAGTTTCAGGACGATACCAATATGTATGTGGCCGTGCGCCGATGGTGGTGATTTTTGGGAAACGGAATGAGCGGAGTGAAGAAAGTTTGGGCAAATTTATAAAGGAATCTCGATCATCCATTGAATGAGGGCGGATCAATATTGTGGAGATGCAGATCTTTTTCGAAGTTCCTTATCCGCGCTCTCATGTGGTCATCAATCACCTCAAACAGAATCCGAACGAGTTTGGCGGTCGCCCGGTCCATGTGGCTTATGATCTCGGGATCTTTGCTTTTTCATAGGCGGATCTCCTGACGGCTTCTCCACTATGCCCGGTTTCCATGCGTTTGATCTGTGCCGCTTTTCGTTCTTGATAGGTGAGGGCGCCAAGTTGGTTGATCCAAGTATCAATGTCCGCACTCGCAAACGGCGTGGGTGAAAGGTTTCCATGCGTTGGAAATGGCAGGCTTAAATATTTCTCCTCTTTGATGCTTAAATAGGAAAACTAAATGGTTTTCATTGAGAAAAAGTCCATCTTATTTTGAAAAACATCTTGATGGATTGGAAAAAACGATAAGGATATAGTGGTTTAATAGGAAGAGGAAATGTCCGAGTGCTCTATCATCATTATTCACAGCTGGAGTGACCCTACCGCGTCGTTTGAACGCTTGGCGGGATTTTTGTGCGAAAAATTAAATAATACATTCACGCAGATGGAGCAGGCGCTGGCGGAACTCGGGGCGGGATGGGATCGCTGGTACAAATTGCTGACCGCAAAACGAAGGGCCTTAAGATCCCAGGCAAAAGATTTACCGTATACGCAGAAACTCAAACAGAGAAGGGGTTGCTACAGCGGCCACCGCCAGGTTACTTTGTGAAAGAATTTATCCCCCGCCAAACCTTACCGATTGAGATCGTGTTGAAATGCGAAAGGACGGGGTTGGTTTTAGTGAGGAATGGAGAATGAAAAACAGTGAAAATCGCGGGCTTCCCCCTTTTCCCTTTCCCTTTTCTGACCCCTTTTCCGGCTTCAGCTTGACGTCTTCCCTCAATTTCCCTGGAATAACTCCATGCTCTAATTCATCTCAACTCCGAAACCACCTCTCGCTCTTTAAACGCAAATAGCGATTTCCTCTCCATCCATTATGAAAATCAAAACCAAACTTCTTGCAGTCTTCTTCACAGTTCTTTTAACCCTTCCATCACAGGCAAACCTTAATCTTTCGGTTTCTTTTGGCCCACTGTTAAATAGTAGTAGCGTTGATACTTACGGCTTCGTAGGTTCCACCTGGACGCTGGACTTCAGCATAAGCCAAACCCATTACAGTGATGCTTTTGGTTTCAGCTCATTTTTAAGCGACAGTTCCTCGCTCACTGTGACCGGCGCGGGTTCTGCTGCCTACAACGGTACTTTTGAGATTATCGGTAGCTCTGCAAATTCCGGATTTCTTAAAAATGTGGGTGGCAATGACTACTTCGGTACTAGCGCCACCTATGGCGGAATGGTTTTTTCTTTCGGTAGCCCTGCAATTGAAGTCAGCGGCCTGTTGCTTCAAGGAAATAGTATTTCGAGCCCAAGTATCGGCGACCCTATTTTGGCGAGTGACTGGCAAGGCCTGGCCGTAAGCCAGAGTGCCTTCATTGTCGATGGTGAAAGTTTTGAAGCACCAGAGAGCATCGTGAGTGCGACAGTCATCCCTGAGCCCTCTTCATTTATCTTCGTTCTTGGAAGTTTGGTAATAGCGGTTGGAATAGTTAAAATCTCAACAAAACAAAGGTAAAGTCTGTTTTCTGTGGCCAGCCCCGAATGGCACGAACTTAAGCCTTATTTGGTATCAAAATGATGAGAAACATGCCCCCGGATGGTGGGCAACGCAGTAA